>VSNB01000197.1 GCA_009774055.1 Clostridiales bacterium | reverse complement strand
GCGCGGAGTCCGGGGCCGCGCAGGTCCCGGGCCGATTCGAGAAATCACTCCCGTTCGCCGCCGGAGGCGGCGAAGATTACTCCTCTTCCCGGTAAGACTGCGGCTTGATGTCAATCTTATACCCGGTAAGCCGCGCCGCCAGCCTGGCGTTCTGCCCTTCCTTGCCGATGGCAAGGGAGAGCTGATCATCAGGCACGATCACCCTGCACATTTTCCCCTCGTCGGAGAGCTGGACCTCCACCACGTCGGCGGGGGCCAGGGCGGACGCGATAAACTCGGCGGGGTCCTCGCTGTATTTGATAATATCGATCTTCTCCCCCCGGAGCTCGCTGACAATGCTGCCCACCCGCTGGCCGGCGGGGCCCACGCAGGCCCCGATGGGATCGATGGCCTCGTCCGCGCTCCATACCGCCATCTTCGTGCGGCTGCCCGCCTCCCGGGCGATGGACTTGACCTCCACGATGCCGTCGAAAATCTCCGGCACCTCCAGCTCGAACAGCCGCTTTACCAGTCCCGGATGGGTCCGGGAAATGAGCACCTGGGGCCCCCGGGTACTGCGGCGGACCTCCACCACGTATACCTTTACGTGCTGGCCCTCCACCAGCTCCTCGGTTCTGATCTGCTCGCTGGCGGCCAGCATGGCCTCCGTGGACTCAGGCCCCGTGCCGATGCGCAGGGATACGTTTCCCGTCCGGGGGTCCATGCGGCTGACTACGCCGGTGAGGATCTCGTGCTGCTTGGAGTTGAACTCGTCATAGACCATGCCCCGCTCGGCCTCCCGCAGGCCCTGGATAATGACCTGCTTGCCGTTTCCGGCGGCAATGCGACCGAACTCCACGTTGTCCACCGGGATATTGACGACGCCGCCTATATCCACCCGGCCGTACTTGGCCCGGGCCTCCTCGGTGCTCATCTGGGTGCCGGGATTTTCCACTTCCTCCACGATTTCCTTCTGGACGTACATCCGCAGGTCCTTCTTGGCCTCGTCCACGTCTACAACCACGTTCTCCACGCCCTCGTGGTCTTTTTTGTAGGCTGTGGTCAAAGCCTGGATAATTTTATCCATCATGAAGGTGGGGGAAATGCCCCGCTCCTTCTCCAGCATATCCAGCGCGACAAAAATCTCATCACATTTCATGTCGTTACTCCTATTATATTTCACAAAAAGCTGTTGGTTCTATCAAAATTCAATTCTCAAGCGGCACAGGGCCACCTCATCCTTCCCAAAGGTCATGGCGGCGTTCCCCACGGTGACGGTCACGTCCCCGTTATCATAGCCCGCCAGCGTTCCGGCGAACTCCTTCCGCCCGTTTCTGGCCTTATAAAGCTTCACTGTCACGGGACTGCCCATGAACCGCTCAAAGTCCCCGGGCCGCTTCAGAGGCCGCTCCGCCCCGGCGGAGGACACCTCCAGGGTGTAGCTGCCCTCGATGGGGTCCGCCTCGTCCAGCAGGTCGCTGAGGGCCCGGCTGACCTTCTCGCAGTCCAGAATGTCCACGCCGCCCTCCTTATCAATATAGATCCGCAGAAACCAAGTCCCGGCCTCCCGGACGTACTCCACATCCCATAGCTCGCACCCGGCTTCCTCCACCACGGGAAGGGCCAATTTTGCCGCCAGATCTGTTACTTTCGCCATACGATCTCCTGATTCCCCTGCCGCGGCGCTTACACCTGTCCGCCGCCGGCGGAATTTGTCCCAATTAAATTAGGTCAAGAAAAAGAGCGGACCGCAAAGTCCACTCTGGTCTACCTACACTAACGAGGGAATTATAGCACGGTGCCGTAGAAAATGCAAGAGGTTTTTCCAAATCCCCCAAGGGTTTCCCAAACTTTTTTGCAAAAAGGGATCGTTCCGGCGGTCATGTTGCCGCCGAAACGTCCGGCGACCCCTTCTGCAGGCCGTCCAGGGTCAGGCCGAATGCCTCCGCAAAGTGGTCCAGGAACCAGGAGACTTCCTCCATTTCCATGCCTCGCAGAGACTCCAGCGTCTCTCCGGCGGCGTCGCCGAATTCGTTGTTGCCAGCCTCCAGCTCTTCCAGGCACTTGATGTAGGCGGCAAGCTTGTCGGCGGCCTTGACCAGCCGGCGCACGTCCCCGTCCGTCTCTCGCAGCAGGGGGGCGTAAGCGGGGCGCAGCTCCTGGGGCAGCATGGAGAGGAGCTTTTCCGCAGCCTCCTCCTCCACCTGCCGGTAGGCATCCCGGATGGCGGGGGTGTGGTATTTGATGGGAGTGGGCAGGTCCCCGGTGAAGATTTCGGAGGCGTCGTGGAAGAGGGCTGCCTCCGCGCAGACGGCGGGGTCGCAGGCCTTATGGAACACGTCCCGCCGGATCACCCCCAGGGCGTGGGCCAGGACGGCCACCATGTGGCTGTGCTCCTGGATGTTCTCTGATACGCTGCTGCGCATCAGGGACCATCTTGTGATGTATTTCATTCTGGAAATATAGGCGAAAAATTTGTGCATATTTGATGGTTCCTTTCTTCGCCGCCTTCGGCGGCGAACGGGAGTGATTTCTCGAATCGGCCCGGGACCTGCGCGGCCCCGGACTCCGCGCCTACTTTTGCCGCGCGGCAAAAGTAGGCAAAAACGCGCTTAGACCTACGGTCTAAGAACCCCTAGATGATACACGGCCACATCGAGTGGCCGCGTATCATCTGATTGTGCATGACCCCTCGATGGGGTCATGCACAATCGTGACGGGCAGGCGCGTGCGCGCCTTTGCCCTATACGGGGGTTAAAGGGCTGTGCGGCGGGTTTGGTTAGCAGGCGAAGCCTCTGAATTTCTGATCCTACGGGTATCTAATCTAGTGGCTTGGCAGTTAACCAACTCCGCCTGCCGGCCTGTTAAAGGGGTAGAGTCTGCTAGGGGGACCTTCTAACGGGACTGCTCCGGGAGCTTCAGCGTGTAAGACGGTAGGGACTGCCGTTTACATTCTCAAATAGCCGCTTCGCCCGATACATGGGGCCAGCCCGCTTCAGGCCGGACAGACTGTAGTGGAAGCGCAAAAAACAATAACCCCCGTCATGCGAGGGATTCTCAAGGGACGGAACGTCCCTTGAGGGTGCTTTTGGTTCTTTTCCCACAAGGGAAAAGAACGCCCCCGCGCCGGCGAGGCGCGAAGCTAAACGAAAGAAGAGAGTCCCCGCCGCCCCGCAGGGGTGATATGAAACATCCTTTGACGAAGAAAGAAGAAGAAAAAAAGCGGTGCGCCCCGCAGGGCCGCGGATTTCATTGGGTGCCGCCGCCGAGCGGCGGCGAATGATTGCATTTTGTATTAAAACATGGTATACTATACAAAGCATTGTCTAAAAAGAACAGGCGCAACCGCAAATTTGCATCCAATCCATATAAACGCAACCATGTATCGCTGGAATTTACACATTTGCCCAGGTAAGATAGGCCCATCTTAACAAGGAGGACACCACAATGTCTTTAGGCGAAAATCTTCAATATCTCCGCGCCCGGGAGGGCGTCACCCAGGACCAGCTGGCCGAGCGGCTGGACGTCAGCCGCCAGTCCGTATCCAAATGGGAATCCGGAACCAGCTTCCCGGAAATGGACACACTATTAAAACTCTGCGACATGTTCCACACCGACATGGATACCCTGCTCCGGGGCAGCGTGGAAAAATCCCTCAGCGAGGACTCGGCGGGCTACGACCGCTTCATGACCCTCTACGCCCAGAAGACCGCCGGAGGAGTCTCCGCCGTCGTTGGCAGCGTGGCCCTGTGGAGCCTCCTGTCCGCCCTGGGCCTGTCCGAAATGCTGGGCATGGCGATGATGCTGCTGATCATAGCGGTGGCGGCGGTGATCTTCATTGCCAGCGGCATGGAAGAGGAGCACTTCCGGAAGAAGCACCCCGTTATCCCTGATTTTTATACTGAGAAGCAGAAGGAACAGTTCCACCGCCGGTACATCTGGTACATCTCCGGAGGCGTGGGAGCCATCCTGCTGGGCGTAGTGCTGAGTCCTGGCCTTTACCGTCCTGCCGGAGAAGGAGCCATACGAGTCCTACGTGGGCGCAGCGTTCCTGCTGATCGTAGCCTGCGCGGTGTTTTTTCTGGTCTACGGCGGGATGCTGGAGGACAAGTACAACATCGCCAAGTACAACCGTCAGAACAACCCCGCCCCCGAGGACAGGGAGCGCCGCCGCCGGGCCAGTACCGTCTGCGCCGTTATCATGCTCCTGGCTACCGCGGTCTTTCTGTTCCTGGGGCTGGCTTACAACAGGTGGGAGCTGGCCGCCGTCATCTATCCCGTGGGCGGCATCCTGTGCGGCGTGTCTTGGGTAGCGCTGGGGCCGAAGCTGAACGTGTGAGGCGTTATAGTTCTATATTTACTTGGTAGGCGTCGTCGATCAGGATATAGTCCGCGTGGTGCGCCCGGCACAGCTCCAGCGCCTCTGCATTGTTGCGCAGCAGGAGCTCCATGGTACAGCCCGAATCGTCCAGCCGCTCCTCTATGGCGTTGGCGTACCGTTTGATGTCGGCGTAATGGTTCTTGATATACGCCTCGCTCATGACCAGGCAGCGGTATTGGATCTGAGGGAGGTACGCCGCCTCAAAGCTCTTTTCCCAATCGAAGGGGATATAGCAGCCCTCTGCGATCAGGTTTTGCTTGTTTTCGATGGCGGTCTTGATCATTTCTCTGACAACAGGCCACAGAAGCTCCGTCAGCTCCCGGTCGCCGCTCTCCGGTGTCAGCGTAGTGCGGCCGCTGCGGATCAGGCCCATTTTCAAGTGGTCGATGGAGAGGTACGGATACCCGTACCTCTCTAAAAGTCTTTGCGCCAAAGCGGTTTTCCCCGTGTGGGACGGGCCCGCGATCAACAGGACCATCCGCCTATTTCCCCGCCAGGATGTCGCAGGCAACCGGGGTATAGAACAGCTCCTCCACCCATTTCCGGTCGGTGGTCTGGCCTAAGATCCACATCAGCTTGGCGCATACCGCCTCGGTGGTCATGTCGTAGGCCTCCAGGATAGGCAGGTTCCGCTTGATGGAGCTGCCCACATGGTAGACAGCCAGGTCGCTGCCCTCGTTCTCCACCTGGGTGGTCATGACCACGGTCTTTCCCGCGTCCAGGCCCGCCTTCACGGTGTCGTAGTAGTCCCCGGCCTTGTAGGTGGGCAGGCCGCCCACGCCGAAGCTCTCGATAATCAGCGCGTCGTTGCGCTCCAATAAGTAGGCCGCCGCGCCGCAGTCCGCCCCGGGGATCAGCTTCATGAGCGCGACCTTGGGGTTTACCGTGTCGTAGAACTGAGGCACAGCCCTGGCCTCGGGGCGGATGTACCGGATGATGCGCCCGTCCCGCACCATGCCCAGCAGGGGATAATTGATGCTGGAGAATGCCTCGAAACTCTTGCTGCGGGTTTTTCTGGCCCGGGTGCCCAGGATGATCTTGCCGTTGAACACCAGCATGACCCCGGTCATATCCGAGGCGGCCACGGTGACCGCGTCCCGGAGGTTCTGTTTGCTGTCGGTGGTTTCGAAGCCGATGGGCTTCTGGGCCCCAGTGAGGACGATGGGCTTGGGACAGCCCTGGACCAGGTAGCTGAGGCCCGCGGCGGTGTAGGCCATGGTGTCGGTGCCGTGGGCGACGACGAAGCCATCGTACTCCCGGTAGTTTTCCCGGATCGCGCCGGCGATCCGGGCCCAGTGCTTGGGCTGGATGTTGGTGCTGTCCAGGCTGAACAGCTGGCAGCAGGAGATTTCACATATCCCCGAAATATCAGGGATATATTTCAGGAGCTGCTCGCTGGTCAGCTCCGGGGAGAGGCCGTTCTCCCCCATTTCGGAGGCGATGGTGCCTCCGGTTCCCATCAGAAGTATCTTTTTCTTTTCCATCACTGCACCCTGCTTTCTCTGCCGCTCCTCGGGCGGCACGGTAGTTGGTTCTTGAATCGGCCCGGGGGCTTCTCGCCCCCGGACTCCTCGGGTACTTTTGCCCCGCAGCAACGATGATTCA
>VSNB01000196.1 GCA_009774055.1 Clostridiales bacterium | reverse complement strand
TTTTTTCGCCTCCTCCGCCATAAATCTACATTTTTTCCTCGGCGTTTTCTTACATTTTATCACTGGCGCTGACACTGCCGGGTCGTACATCCGGCCCAAGGGGTCCTCTTCGATAGTGCGCTGGAGCTGACACCGGAGGGAAAGTATCTTCGCAGCCAGTTCCTCCGATTTGAGAATGTCTGCCCCTGGAGACATGAAATACCGGAGTTGTATCAGGTGACGCTGACCCTCGCGGCGGCAGACGGGGAGGTCGTAGAGATCGTGCCCTATGACGTTGGCTTCCGGCGGTTTGAGATGAAGGGTGGTTTGATGCTCCTCAACGGGGAGCGGATCATATTCCATGGCGTCAACCGCCATGAGTGGAACCCGGAGACAGGCCGGGCTATCGGTATGGCGGATATGACGGCTGCCATGGAGACATTCCGTCGGAACAATATCGACGCCGTCCGTACCAGCCATTACCCCAACCAGACGGCGTGGTACCACCTCTGTGACCAGAACGGCATCTATATGATCGACGAGGCTAACCTGGAGAGCCATGGTTCCTGGCAGAAGCTGGGAAAGGTGGAGCCCAGCTGGAACGTACCGGGCAGCCTGCCGGAATGGCGGGAGTGCGTGGTGGACCGGGCCCGGAGTATGTTCGAGCGAGATAAGAACCACGTGTCCATCCTGCTCTGGTCCTGCGGGAACGAATCCTATGCAGGGACCTGTATCCAGGCTATGGCGGACTTCTTCCGGGAGAACGATTCCAGCCGGCTGGTCCACTATGAGGGCGTATTCCACTGCCGGGAATTTGACAGTATTTCCGATGTGGAGAGCCGGATGTACGCCCCGCCGGAGGCGGTGCGGGCGTACTTGGAGGACAATCCCCCAAAACCTTTTATCCTCTGCGAGTATATGCACAACATGGGAAACTCCCTGGGCGGAATGGAAAGCTATATCCGGCTGGAGGAGGAGTTTTCCCAGTATCAGGGCGGGTTTATCTGGGATTATATGGATCAGGCCCTATGGCGCACGGATCATAACGGACGGCGGGTATTGGGCTATGGCGGGGACTTTGGAGAGCGGCAGAGCGACTATGCCTTCAGCGGCAATGGCATCGTCTTCGCCGATGGCACGGAAAAACCCGCCATGCAGGAGGTGCGATATTGGTATTCCTCCGCAGAGGAGCGTGCCGCTCACGATGCGGCCAACCTCCGGGCAGAGGCTGCGGCGCTGCGTGTTTCCCACGGCGATGGTGCGCTGGGGGTTCGGGGCAGGGATTTTGAGGTGCTGTTTTCCTATCCCGAGGGTGGCCCGGTGTCTCTGGTTTCCAGCGGCAGAGAGTGGCTGTGGAGAGCGCCGCGGCCGGCTTATTGGCGTGCGCCAACGGAAAATGATCTGGGGAATGGCTTTGCCGTAGGTAGCTCCATTTGGTCCGCTGTGGATGCCTGGCAGAAGTGTGAGGCGGTCCAAGTTCTGCAGGAGAGCGAGACAGAAGTTGGCATCCGGTATGCCTACACAGCTCCTGCCATGCCCGGGCTGTGGACGGAGGTCACCTATACGGTAACCGGCTCCGGCAATGAGGGTGGAAGCGCATTATCATGGGCGGCCAGGGCGGCCCCAGCTGCCCCTGTTCGGCTTGCGGTTTTCTACGCCAGTTCCGGTGGAGATGGTGCGCTGGCTGGGGTTGTCCAGAGAGACGTACCCGGATCGGAAGAAGGGCGGAGCTTTTGGGTGGCACCAGGAAGCACCCTGTGTTCCGGCTTATCTGATCCCACAGGAGTGCGGCTGCCATGTGGATACGCATCGAGCCTTACTGGGGATAATGGGCGGTGCAACGCTGACGATAGAAAAGACGGATTCTCCCTTCACGTTTTCTGCTATCCCCTACACACCCCAGCAGCTGGAGCAGGCTGCTCACCGTGAGGAGCTGCCCCAGACTGCACGCACGGTGATCACTGTTTGCAGCACCATGCGCGGCGTGGGAGGTATTGATAGCTGGGGGAGTGATGTGGTGGAAACTCATCAGGTCAGCGGAGAGGCGGATCAAAAGGGTTCCTTTTCATTACGATTATAAAATTGAGTGGTTTAGGAACAACCTTGATTATCTCTGAAAAGCCTTGAAATACAGGCACTTTCGCGGATATGGACAAGGAATTTACTACCGATTTACTACTTTTGAGGAAAGAGCCTTGATATGCGCAGCACCGCGAGAGCCGGACGCCCGGAGAGGGCAGCACACAGATAGACCCCATACCATGACAATTTCATATACCGACCATAACGGCGTTTCTTCACTCCCCGCGCGGTGGAGAAAAGGGACGCCGCTTTTTTATGCCCTTTATTACGCAGTAGTCGTGGGTTTTGCCGTCCCACTCATTTGTCAGCCGTTCGCCGCTCCGATAGGCGGCAGCAGCGACAGCCGAACGACCCACGCTCCGCTTGATGATCTGAATGGGACAGTGAAAAATTGCTATCTGCTTTTCCTCCTTCCTCCGCAGTCAGCGGTGGGGGGTATAGACCAGCGGAAACGGAACAGACGCAAAGCGGATGTTCCGTTTTTGCTGGCGCACATGGGGTTTGGGGAAGGTACTTCCCCATCGCGTCCGAAGGACGCAACAAGCCCCCGGCAGGGCGCACGGCACCGGACACGGTGTATAAGTGCGCCGTAAGAAACAGGAGCAGTCTAAAAGAAAGCTGGAGAAGCAAAAGCGGCGTATTACGGAGTTGGACGCGATTATACAGAGACTTTACGAGGACAATGTGACGGGCAAGCTGACAGACGAACGGTTTGCCAAACTGTCCGCAACCTATGAGACGGAGCAGGCAGAATTGAAACAGTCCGTTGAAAGTCTGAGCGTCATTGTAGAGGCATCCGAAGCGCAGGCTGTCAATGTCAGAAGTTTTCTGAAAATCGTAAAGAAGTACACCGAGCTGACAGAACTGACTCCCCAGCTCCTGCATGAATTTGTGGACAAGATTGTTGTCCACGAAGCCGACAAGTCCAGCGGCCATCGCATCCAGCGGATTGACGTACACTACAACTTTATCGGGGAGGTTGATTTTTCCCCGGAATTTCGCCGGTAAAAGAAGTAACAGCATGGCGCTGTTGCACCAAGCTGTTACTTCCCTCCGAAATATCAAAATGTTCTTTATGCGTGGAAACCCTTGATTTTACTGGGTTTTCTCATGTTTTCTTATGGCAACACCCTTAAAGCGCCCTCTCTTTTCACATGGCGGAAACCTGCTGCTCTCATAGCTCCCGCATCAGGTGGAAGCTCTGCATCAGCTGCACGGACCCATAGCCCCATTGGTTGTTGGGATAGACCATGTCCGGCCGGCGTAGGCAGCCCCGGATGAGGTAGGCCCGGATCTGGTAGGTCCCCATAGCCGGGTCGTTCCCCTCCCGGATGCCCCACTGGAGCAGCAGGGCGCACACCCCCGCCAGCACCGCCGCCGCCGCGCTGGTGCCGCTCATGCTGCCGGGGCCGTAGGGGTAGATGCCCCCCACCCCCACGCCGGGGGCGGTCAGGTCCGGCAGGATTCTCCCGTCCCAGGCGGGGCCTCGGGAGCTTTTGGCGTACAGGCTCTTGCTGGCGCTGTCGTAGGCCCCGCAGCAGATCACCCCCACGGCGGAGCCGGGACTGGTGACGGTGTAGTCCGGCGTAGCCGCCAGAAATTCCACCGAGGGGGCCACGAACCCCGTCATGGGCAGCCACACCTGATACCCGCCGTTCAGCAGAATATCCCCGTGGAGCTGGATGCTCCACACGCCGGGGGTGGCCCCCAGAATACGGATCACCGTCAGCTGCCCGCCGCTGCCCTCCACGGGGAAGTGGTACTCCACCTGGACCCGGGCGGCCTCCAGCACCAGCTTCACATCGGCGGCGGGCCCTGTCCCCGGCTTAGCGGGCACCCGGCCCACCAGCTCCCCGGAGGGGGAGCGTACCGACACCGACAGCCGGTCCGCCACCGTGTTCCACACGGCCATATACACGTCCCCCGCGTTTTCTCCCACCTTCAGATCCACCTGTCCCGGCGGCTCTCCAGGACGGAGGACGCCGCCGGTGTGGTGGCGGGCCTCCGCCTCGTTGCCTGCCGCCGCGCATAGGCACACGCCCTTCTGGATGGACGCGCCGCTCAGGTACTCCTCAAAGACGCTGTAGCCGTCGTGGCCTCCGGCATTGGTGCCCAGGCCGATACAGATGGCCACCGGACGGTCCAGCTCCCGGGCCTTCCGGAGGATGTACTCCACCCCCACCATCACCGCGCTGGATTCGTAGGCGTTCTCCTGGTCTGCCGGGACGCAGTAGCGTTCCCGGTATAAGGGCCGGGCCTTTTTCAGCTTCACGGCGATGATCTCCGCGTCCGGAGCCGCGCCGGAAAAATTCTCGCTCTGCCCCCCGGCGGCTACGGAGGCCAGGAAGGTGCCGTGTCCGTCCTCGTCCCGCTGGGGGACCAGGGCGTAGGGGTCGTCGGAGGCCAGGGCGGCGTCGATGTCCGCCTTGGCGTACTCCCGGCCCAGGACGAATCCGGCGGGGGGCTCCCCGTCGGCGGTCTGGTCGTAGATGTACTGGATTTTGCTGGTGCCGTCGGCGTAGCGGAACACGTCCTGTGTGTAGTCGATGCCCGTGTCCACAAAGCCCAGCAGCACGCCCCGCCCCTTCAGGTTCAGGTAGGGCTGGCTCTGGACCTGGGACACCCCCGCCGCGTCCAGGGCCGGACGGTCCAGCAGGCCCAGAATGACGGAGACGGAGCTGATAAAGGCGGTCCCCAGGGCCTCCTCCAGCAGATGGAATTTCTCCGCCTTCATGTACGCCAGCACGTACCGCCCGGAGAGCACCTGCCCCACCACCACATCGGTGGAATTTCGCGCGAACTCGAAAAAGGCGTTGGAAGCCCGGGTGACAAAATCAATGGTATCCGGCGCATGGATGAACTCCAGCGCCTCCGGCGACAGCCGCATGGCTCATAGCCCCCTTTCCAGATGGTTGACCAGCTCGTTCATGGTTCCGCACAGATTCAGCCGCCCGTATCCCCACTGGGGGTTGGGATAGTTCAGAAACGGGCTCCGCAGGGCCCCCTTGCAGAGAAACGCCTTTACCCGCTGGCCGTAGAGGAACAGGTCGTTACCCTGGACGATGCCCCACTCCATCATCAGAGCCGCCGACCCCGAGACGAAGGGCGCGGCCATGCTGGTACCGGTAAACACGTCGTAGCCGCCTCCGGCCTTGGCGGACCGGACCGCCTCCGCCGGCGCCATGATGTCCAGCATCACCCGGCCCCAGCAGTCCTGCCCGCCCCGCCCGGAGAAGGGGCTGGCCGTCTCCGTCTCCGTACGGTAGCCCCCCACCGAAATGGGGTACAGCGCCGTGGCGGGGAGGGTGATAGTGAGGTCCGGCTCCGGCTGGAGGAAGGCGGTGCGGTCCGTGACCTCCTCCACCGTGGGCAGCCACATGTCGAACCGCCCGTCCGCCACCTTCCGCCCCGTACACCGCAGTTTCCACAAGCCGTCCAGCTCCCCGGCAGGGGCCTCCATCAGAAAGATGGCCTCCTGGGAGGCGCTGTAGTGGGTGGGCACGCCGTAATATACCGACACCCGGATGGAGCCGAACCGGAAGGTCCGGGTCCCCTCCGTCAGAAGGCCGGTGGTCTGCCCGCCCGGCAGGATCAGTTCCAGCGCCGCCTCGTCGGCAAAGTTCTTCCACAGGGAGAGATAGATCTGCTCCCGCAGGGTGGAGACGGTGAACTCCGCCTCTACGGTGCCGCCCTCGATGAGCTTCCCCCGGAAGTGGTGGGCCCCGCTGCCCTCGTTGCCGGCGGCGCAGACGATGACGCTCCGCCCCCGCTGGGCGGACTGGTCGATGTAGGACTCGAAGAGGGACTGGCCCTGGTGGGAGCCGAAGTTGGTGCCGTAGCTGAGGTTGACAACGCAGGGCATCCCCCGCTCCTCCGCCCGGTCCAGCAGGTACTTCACCGCCCGCATGATATCCG
>VSNB01000195.1 GCA_009774055.1 Clostridiales bacterium | reverse complement strand
GGTTGCCGCTGTTTACAGCGGCGAGCAAAACGGCTTGCATCAAATGTCTTATTTCCGAGCTTTAAGCGCGGAAATAAGACCAGACCAAGCGGCAGCGTTTCACGTGAAACGCTGCCGCAAGTCTGACGACACTGCAAGGAGGCGACACATGTACTGTATTTTAATCACCGGCATCCCCGCCGCCGGAAAAAGCGAGATGGCAAGGTTTCTGGGCAGAGAGCTGGGCCTGCCCGTCCTGTCCAAGGACCGCATCAAAGAGCTGCTCTATGACACGGTGGGGTTTCAGTCCAGAGCCGAAAAGGTACGGCTGGGCACGGCCAGCATGGAAATCATGTATGACATGGCGGAACAGCTGATGGCCTGCCGGCAGGCGTTTATTCTGGAGAACAATTTCGAAAACGCTTCCCGGGAGGGCCTGACGCGGATTCTGGACCGGCATGGCTATCAGGCCGTCACCGTCCTGATGACCGGCGACTATCCAACCCTGTACCGCCGCTTTCTGGAACGGAACCGGAGTCCGGACCGCCACCGGGGCCACGTGGCCAACGACCGGTACCCGGAGGGCGAAAGGACCGCGCCTCCCAAGGACCTCTCCTTCGAGGACTTCACCGGCGGCATCGCCGCCCGCGGCATGGACAGCTTTTCCGTCCGCGGGCCCCGGATCACGGTGGATACGACGGACTTCGCCCGGGTGGACCGTCAGGCGGTCCTGGAGAGCATACGCGGGTTTCTGAGGGAACAGGAGGACGGGGCGGAGTGTTTCACGTGAAACACTCCGCCCTGTCCTGAGAAGAAATTTTCATCTGATCCAAATTTTTTTCTTTTCCCAGTTGAAATGTGGCTTTTTTGTGATATACTACCAATATATGCTGTAAACATAAAAATGGGGCGGCGCGCCCCTTTCCCGGAGGCGTTTTATGGGCAAGATCATTACCGTTGTGAATCAAAAGGGCGGCGTGGGAAAAACGACCACCTGCGTCAGCCTGACAGCCGCCCTGCGGGAAATGGGCCGGAAGGTCCTGCTCTGCGACTTTGATCCCCAGGCCAACGCCACCTCCGGCATGGGGGTGGACAAATCCCTCTCCCTGGGTATCTACGACGTGCTCCTCAATGAGGTGGAGCCGGAGAAGCGGGTGGTCCCCACCCGGTACGGCGACGTGCTCCCCTCCTCCAAGGGCCTGGCGGGAGCCGGTGTGGAAATGGTGGGCATCCAGGACCGGGAGCACCTGCTGCGGCGTGCGCTGGAGAAGCTTGCGCCCAAATACGACTACATATTCGTGGACTGCCCGCCCTCCCTGGAGCTGCTGACGCTGAACGGTCTGTGCGCTGCGGACAGCGCGCTGGTGCCGGTGCAGAGCGAGTACTTCGCCCTGGAGGGCCTCAGCGACCTGATGTATACCATCCGGGCGGTGCGGAAGAGCCTGAACCCCCATCTGGAGCTGGAGGGGGTGCTGCTGACCATGTACGACAGCCGGACCAACCTGGCCCTTCAGGTGTCGGAGGAGGTCAAGCGGTTCTTCCCCGGGAAGGTCTACAGTACGGTGATCCCCCGGAACGTGCGGCTCAGCGAGGCTCCCAGCCATGGGAAGCCCATCTGCGCCTATGACCGGGCCAGCCGGGGCTGCGAGGCGTACGCCGCCCTGGCGAAGGAGTTTTTGCGTAAGAATCAGAAGTAAGCGGAAGGAGGAATTTCCCTGTGGCAAAGGAAAAAGGAATGGGCAAGGGCCTCAGCGCCCTGCTGGGGGAGGATTTTTCCGCCGATTTTTCCACGCCGTCCTCCACCCTGCCGGTTTCCCAGATTGAGAGCTGTCAGAGCCAGCCGAGAAAAAGCTTTGACCGGGAGAAGCTGGAGGAGCTGGCGGACTCCATCCGGCAGCACGGGCTGATCCAACCCCTGACGGTGCGGAAGCTGTCCAGCGGGTACTATCAGATCATCGCCGGAGAGCGGCGGTGGCGGGCGGCCCGGCTGGCGGGACTGGACGAGGTGCCGGCGGTAGTCATCGAGGCGGACGACCAGAAGGCCATGGAGCTGGCCATGATCGAGAACCTCCAGCGGGAGGACCTGAATCCCATCGAGGAGGCCGAGGGCTTCCGCGCCCTGGTGCAGACCTACGGCATGACCCAGGAGCAGGCAGCGGAAAAGGTGGGAAAATCCCGCAGCGCCGTAGCCAATGCCCTGCGGCTGCTGGACCTGCACCCGTCCATCCAAAAATCGGTGGAGGTCGGACAGATCTCCGCAGGACACGCCAGGGCGATCCTGCCCCTCCCCCCTTCCCTGCGGACCAAGGCGGTGAGGGAAATCGTCAACGGCGGACTGAACGTGCGGCAGACGGAGAAGCTGGTAAAAATGCTGCTGGCCCGCAGCCAGGAGCCTGCCGATGAAAGGAAGAGCGTAAAGGAGGTGGATTACGCCGCGGAGGCGGCCAAGTCCCTGTCCTCCAAGCTTGGCCGGGCCTGCCGGATCTCCCACGGGAAGAAAAAGGGAAAGGTCGAGATCGAGTACTACGGGGTGGATGACCTCAATAACTTGCTGGAGGCGCTGGAAGGGCTGGGGACATAGTACGATGTTTCACGTGAAACATTCCTCCGCCATTTGAAAGATAAGAAGCGAATGACCGGTATGGAGATCGTCGCCTGCATTGATATTGAGAAATATTCCACCGCTGTCAGCGGAATTCGTTCCGCTACGGTGATCCTGACGGAGAACCAGAAGGAACATATTATCAAATGTCGCGGAAGGGAATTTTTTGACTACTGCCGTCCTCTTATGGGGGAAATCCTGGAGGACCCGGATTATATTTTGAGGGACAGGGCCCACGAGAATACGGTGATTTGCTGTAAGACCTTTTTAATGGACGGGAAAAACATTAACCTGGTAGTTCGGCTGGCTGCCGCAGGAGATACGGAAGGGTTGGAGAATTCGATTATTACCGCCATTGTAGAAAACGACCGGAGGTACCGGCAAAGGCTGCGAAACAATATTCCGCTTTACAAAAGAGAATAATTGGTATATAATGAAGGTAGAATAGATATGGTTACTTGAGGTGGTGGATTTCGTAGCAGCCACACGCCTTATGGGCCAAAAGGGACGCAGGAGAACGCTACGCCTGCCAAGTAACCATCTATTGGGGCTGCCTTCCAGGCGGCCCCGTCTTATTTTCCCTCTGCCCCTGCCGGGGCGGGGCCTTCTTTTCGCACGAGCGAAAAGAAGCAACGATTCTGCGACGGCCACATCGAATGGCCGCGCAGAATTGATTGTGCATGACCGCTCGATGCGGTCATTGCACAATCCAGGTCGCTTAGGAAACTACGTTTCCTAAGAACCTTCCTGCATTACGGGGGTGTTTATTGGCGCTCCGACGTACCTTGCCTGTTCTGTTTTAATGCCTTCGTTGGTGCGCCGGACTTCTGCGTCTACCCACAGGCACACTTCGATGCCTACCATTATACACGCTGAAGCTCCCGAGGTTCTTTTCGGGAGCTCCCCCGTGTAAGACGGTAGGGTCTGCCGATGACGTCGTCGGGTAGACGCTTCGCCCGATCCATGGGAGCCGGTTCCATTCAGACCGGACAGACTGCAGTGGAAGCGAAAAACAAATCACTCCCGTAATCAATAAGGGATTCTTAAACCGCAGGTTTAAGCGCGTTTTTGCCTACTTTTGCCGCGCGGCAAAAGTAGGCGAGGAGTCCGGGGCCGCGCAGATTGCGCATGACCCCATCGAGGGGTCATGCACAATCAAATTTTGCACGGCCACTCGATGTGGCCGTTGCAAAATCCACAGCCCCCGGGCCAATTTGAGAAACAACTACCGTGCCGCCCAAAGGGCGGCAGAGAAGGAGGAATCTCCCTTGCTTGATATTAAGTTTATCCGCGAAAACCCCGATATTGTAAAAGAAAACATCAAGAAGAAATTCCAGGATCAAAAGCTCCCCCTGGTAGACAAGGTCCTGGCGCTGGACGGAGAAAACAGAAGATCCATTACCGAGGCCAGCGAGCTCCGGGCTCAGAGAAACACCCTCAGCAAACAAGTGGGCATGCTCATGGGCCAGGCGAAAAAGGACCCCTCCAAGCTGGAGGAGGCCGAGGCCGTCAAGGCGAAGGTGAAAGCCAACGCCCAGCGGCTGGCGGAGCTGGAAGCCAGGGAGACGGAGCTGGAGGCGGAAATCCACAAGATCCTGCTGACGATCCCGAATATCATCGACCCGTCGGTACCCATCGGACCGGATGATTCCGCCAACGTAGAGCGGGAAACCTTCGGAGAGGCGGTCGTGCCGGAGTTTGAGATCCCCTATCACACGGAGATCATGGAGCGGCTGGACGGCATCGACATGGACGCCGCAGGCCGGGTGGCGGGAAACGGCTTCTACTACCTGCTGGGAGACGTGGCCCGGCTCCACGAGGCCGCTTTGGCCTACGCCAGGGACTTCATGATCTCCAAGGGCTTCACCTACTGCATCCCCCCCTTCATGATCCACGGCAACGTGGTGGAGGGCGTCATGAGCCAGACGGACATGGACGCCATGATGTACAAGATCGAGGGCGAGGACCTGTACCTGATCGGCACCAGTGAGCACTCCATGGTGGGCCGATTCATCGACCAGATCCTGCCGGAGTCCTCCCTCCCCCAGACCCTGACCAGCTACTCCCCCTGCTTCCGCAAGGAGAAGGGGGCCCACGGCATCGAGGAGCGGGGCGTGTTCCGCATCCACCAGTTTGAAAAGCAGGAGATGATCGTGGTCTGCAAGCCGGAGGAATCCATGGACTGGTATGAGAAGATGTGGCGCTGGAGCGTGGAGTTCTTCCGGAACCTGGAGATCCCCGTGCGGCAGCTGGAGTGCTGCTCCGGCGACCTGGCGGACCTGAAGGTGAAGAGCTGCGACGTGGAGGCCTGGAGCCCCCGGCAGAAGAAATACGCCTTTGAAGTAGGGTCCTGCACCAACATGGGCGACGCTCAGGCCCGGCGGCTGAAGCTGCGGATCAAGGGCGAGGACGGAAAGAACTACCTCCCCCACACCCTCAACAACACCGTAGTGGCCCCGCCCCGGATGCTCATCCCCCTGCTGGAGAACCACCTGCAGGCCGACGGCAGCGTGACTGTGCCCCGGGTTCTGCAGCCCTACATGGGCGGAACGGAAGTCCTCCGTCCCAAGCGCTGAGGCGGACCGCCGCAAAAAAGTTCTTTTTGATTCTTTTTCTCGAAAGAAAAAGAATGTCAACCTTATTTATTTTTGTAAAGGAGAGCATGGTATGAAGAAATTTTGGAAGATCCTCGGTCTGGGTGCGCTGGCTGTGGGCCTGACGCCCTATAAGGTGGAGAAAAATGAGGAAACCGGCGAGAAAAGCTATCAGGCCCTCCTGTGGCGAATCACCAGCGCTCCTGCCGGCGAGGACAAGAAGATCGACATCGGCATCAACCTGGGCGAGGGTACCCTGACCAGCAAGCTGATGAACGCCGCCGAGAGGAAGGACGAACCCCATCTGTTCAGCGACGAGCTGTGCGTGGAGTATGCCGGCGGCGAGGCCGTGGAGGCTGCCGGGGCGGAGGAGCCGGAAGCTCCCGCGGAAGCGGAAGCCCCTGCGGCGCCCGAGGAGTCCGCAATGCCCGAGGAACCGGCGGAGCCTGAGGAGCCGAAGGCCGAGTAAGAATGGACCGCCAAGGATAAAGGAGCCGGCTGGACATGAAAAAGTTTTTACGGGAATTCAAGGAATTTGCCATGCGGGGCAACGTGATGGACCTGGCTGTAGGCGTCATCGTGGGCGGCGCGTTCAGCTCCATTACCACGTCGCTGATCAACGACATCCTGATGCCGATCATCGGAATCTTCGTCAGCGAGGCCAGCTTCGCCGATCTGACGGTGACAGTGGGCAGCGCGGTGGTGGCTTACGGGAATTTCATTCAAGCCGTTATCAACTTTCTGATTATGGCCTTCGTGGTGTTCTGCATGGTGAAGGGAATCAACCGGCTCTCACGGAAAAAGGAGGAGGCCCCCCCTCCCC
>VSNB01000194.1 GCA_009774055.1 Clostridiales bacterium | reverse complement strand
ATGGACTTCAAGGTGGGCGGCACCAAGAAGGGCATCACCGCCATCCAGATGGATCTGAAGAACGACGGCCTGACCATGGAGATCATCAAAAACGCCCTGGACATCACCTACGACGCCCGGTGCGAGATTCTGGACCAGATCATGCTGCCCTGCATCGCCGCGCCTCGCGCCGAGGTCAGCAAGTGGGCGCCCAAGATGATCACCATGCACATCGATCCTGACAACATCCGGGACGTCATCGGCAAGGGCGGCTCCGTCATCCAGAAGATCGTGGCCGACACCGGCGCGAAGATCGACATCGAGGACGACGGCACCATCCGCATCGCCTCCCCCAACGCTGAGTCCGCCGAAGCCGCCAAACACGCCATCGATCAGATCGTGTTCGTGCCCGAGGTGGGTTCCCTGTACTACGGCCGGGTGGTCCGGCTGATGCAGTTCGGCGCGTTTGTGGAGCTGGCTCCCGGTAAGGACGGGCTGGTGCACATCTCCAAGCTGGCTAACCACCGTGTGGAGAAGGTGGAGGACGTGTGCAAGATCGGCGACATGATGTGGGTCAAGGTCACCGAGATCGATGAGAAGGGCCGCGTCAACCTCAGCCACAAGGACGCCCTCCGGGAGATCGAGGAGAAGAAGGCCCGGGGCGAGGTCATTAAGTAATCCCATCATATAAAATTCATAACCGGGTGGGGTGGCAATACCCGCCCGGTTTCTGTTTAGGAGGAATACTATGCTATACTTACAGCCTGTTTCCCTGACCGACGGTCGGGAGTTTTACGACATGCTCCAGCGCATTCCGCCGGAAAACGGCTTTTTAAATTCCGCATACCAGATGGAGTATTCCGCGTTTCCCGCGTGGCTGGAGAAGAAAGTCAATATGGCCCGGGGGATCGGCCTGGAGGACTGGATGGTTCCCGCCAGCACCTGCTGGCTTATGGCGGACGGCGTTCCCGTAGGCATGGGCAATCTGCGCCACTATCTTACCGATGCGCTCCGGGAGGCGGGCGGCCACATTGGTTACGCCGTCGCCTCGGATCAGCAGGGGAAAGGTTATGGCAAGGCCCTGCTGCGCCTGATGCTGGAGGAGGCCCGGCGCATGGGCATCACGGAGGAAATTCTGGTGACCGTCTATCCGGAGAACATTCCGTCCCGCCGGGTAGCGGAGGCCAACGGCGGGGAACTGCGGCGGGAGACGGAGGAGCGGGTATACTATTGGTTCCGGTAACCGCGCCCTTCCGCAGGAAATATAAAAACGGCCAGCAGCGTACAGCTGCCGGCCGTAATCTTTCGTTTCGCTTCCCGCTGATCTTAAACCATCCGGGCGGTGCTGACCTTGACGCCGGGGCCCATGGTAGAGGCGGTGACGCAGCTCTTCACATACTGGCCCTTGGCGGCGGCGGGCTTGGCCTTGATGATGGCGCCCATGAGGGTGTTGAAGTTGTCGTTCAGCTTCTCCGCGCCGAAGGACACCTTGCCGATGGGACAGTGGATGATGTTGGTCTTGTCCAGGCGGTACTCGATCTTACCGGCCTTGACCTCCTGCACAGCCTTGGCCACGTCGGGGGTGACGGTGCCGGCCTTGGGGGAGGGCATCAGGCCCTTGGGGCCCAGCAGCTTACCCAGACGGCCCACAACGCCCATCATGTCGGGGCTGGCGACCACCACATCGAAGTCGAACCAGTTTTCCTTCTGGATCTTCTCCACCATGTCCATTTCGCCCACGTAGTCGGCGCCGGCCTCGCGGGCGGCGTCGGCCTTGTCGCCCTTGGCGAACACCAGGACGCGGACGGTGCGGCCGGTGCCGTGGGGCAGAACCACGGCGCCGCGGACCTGCTGGTCGGCGTGGCGGGAGTCAACGCCCAGCTTCACGTGGAGCTCCACAGTCTCGTCAAACTTGGCGGAAGCGGTCTTGCAGATCAGCTCAAAGGCCTCCTTGGCCTCGTACTGGGTAGTGCGGTCGATCTGCTTGGCGCTGTTCTGATATTTCTTACCTCTAAACATCTTTCAAGCCCTCCTTTATTCACCCACAACGACGCCCATGCTGCGGGCCGTGCCGGCGATCATGCTCATGGCGGATTCCAGGCTGGCGGCGTTCAGGTCGGGCATCTTCGTCTCGGCGATCTTCTGCACATCGGCCTTGCTGATAGTGGCGACCTTGGTCTTGTTGGGCACGCCGGAGCCGGACTCGATGTTGCAGGCCTTCTTGATGAGGACCGCTGCGGGGGGAGTCTTGGTGATGAAGGTGAAGGAGCGGTCAGAGTACACGGTGATGATAACGGGGATGATCATCCCCATATCACCCTTGGTGCGCTCATTGAACTCCTTGGTAAAGGCGGCGATGTTGACGCCGTGCTGGCCCAGAGCGGGGCCGACGGGGGGAGCGGGCGTTGCCTTGCCCGCGGGGATCTGCAGCTTGACGTATCCTACGACTTTCTGTGCCA
Source organism: Clostridiales bacterium (assembly GCA_009774055.1). Classification (GTDB taxonomy): domain Bacteria; phylum Bacillota; class Clostridia; order Oscillospirales; family Oscillospiraceae; genus Pelethomonas. Next base: position 3,564 of record VSNB01000194.1, on the reverse strand, counting down.
TGTGTAGGCACCTCCTTGATAAAATGTGGTGGTAACAGAGCGTTTACCGCAGAGGCGGGACGCTCCTCCCACGATGCCGCATTGCGGCGAAACACGCTTGATTCAGGGCGGTCAGGCATCGCTTTCCACCTCGACCTGCTCCAGCTCCATTTCGACGGGGGTTTCCCGGCCGAACATGGAGACGACGACGGTGACCTTGTTCTTTTCCGCGTCGATCTCCTCCACCACGCCGGTGAAGGACTCCAGCGGACCGTCGTTGATGCGGACTCTGTCGCCCACGTTGTAGTGCACCTCGATCTCGTGCTTCTCCATACCCCACTCCCGGACCTCTTCGTCGCTGAGGGGGATGGGCTTGTTGCTGGCCTCGCCGACAAAGCCGGTGACGCCGCGCACGTTGCGCACCAGGTGCCAGGTGTCATCCGTCATAACCATCTTGATGAGCACGTAGCCGGGGAAAATCTTCCGCTCCACCTCCTTGGCCGCGCCGTTCTCATTGATCTCGGTGACGGTTTCCAGGGGGATCTGGATATCCACGATCATGCTCTCCAGGTGGCGGTTGGCGACGAACTTCTCAATAGTGGTCTTTACGGCGTTCTCATAGCCGGAATAGGTGTGGACAACATACCACTTCGCGTTATCGGACATGTCCCTCCGCCTCTCTTACGCGGAGAACAGGCCCAGCAGCGTCTTGATAAACAGGGCGGCCACGCTGTCAAAGACCCAGATGCACGCGCCGATAAGCACGCTGTAGAGGATCACGGTGCCGGTATTCTTGGCGACCTTGTCCGGAGCGGGCCACACGACCTTCTTCAATTCGCTTCTCATTTCGCGGAACCAGCGGCCCCGGTCCTTCTTGACGTTCTTTTCTTCAGCCATGATGAATGTTCCTTTCCTTACTTCCGTTACTTGGTCTCAGAGTGGACCGTATGCTTTCTGCAGAAGGGGCAGTACTTCTTCATCTCCAGACGGTCAGGGTCGTTCTTCTTGTTCTTGACCGTGTTGTAGTTTCTCTGCTTGCACTCGTTGCAGCGCAGGGTGATCTTTACGCGCATTCCTAACGGCACCTCCTTATAGATGTATGCAGGCTCGCCGGCCTGTATCAATTGCCTCCCTGTTGGGAGAGGGCGGCCTCCCTGCGCGGAAGCGAAAAGCGCGCAAAAAGAAAGCCCTGCTGCCACAGGTAAGGCTTACTATATCATGTATTTTCCCCAAGGTCAACAGAAATTTTACAATTCACCTACTTTTTTTTCCTGCGGAGATATTGTATAATGAATTGATTTGCGGCTGTGCCGCAAGGACAGATCAAAGGAGGCGGACTGTGCGGATATTGGCGCTTGACTATGGCGATGCCCACACGGGCGCGGCGGTTTCCGACGCCACCGGCCTGCTGGCCGGACATACGGAGGTTATTAACACCTGGCGGGAGGCGGAGGTCGTGCGCCGGGTGGGGGAATTGATTGAGGAATATGCGGTAGAGGAGATTGTACTGGGGCATCCTAAGAACATGGACGGGACCCTGGGCCCCCGGGCGGAGAAGGCGGAAGCCCTCGCCCGCCGCCTGGAGGAGAATTTTGCTCTTCCCGTTCACTTGTGGGACGAGCGGCGGACCACCATAGACGCGCACAATATTTTGCTTTCTGCCGGGAAGAATGGGAAGAAGAGAAAAAAGACGGTGGATGCTGTGGCGGCGGCGCTGATTCTGGAGGGGTATCTTACCTTCCGGAGGAGCAGAATGTAATCTTCGCCGCCTCCGGCGGCGAGGCGCGAAGCGAAACGAAAGAAAAGAGCCCCCGCCGCCCAGCGGCGGCAAGAAGAAAGGAACGCAAATGAAGCAGTACATGAAGAGAAACGGAATCCTCCTGGGCCTGACGGCCCTGGCGGTCATCGTCAGCATCTTTGTCATCGCCTCCCGCTGGCAGGTGGAAAACAAAAACAAAACCTACGATGTGGTCCTCGACTACATCGAACTGGAGTGGATGGCTGAACAGAGCGGCCACGATGTGTCCTGGTGGCTGAACGAATTTAAAAATATGGGCGTCACCAAGGTGGGCCTCACCGAGGAAAACCTCACCACCCTGATGGAGGACTCCCCGCTGAACGTCACCGCCTCCATGATGGGCAAGGTCATGCAGGATGCGGGCTGGCGGGACAGCTACCCGGACGCCTTCGTCCAGGAGATCGAGTCCCGGGGCTTCGACCGCTTCGACGTGATCGTGGAGATCGCCAACAACTCCGATTTTGACGCGATCCTCTTTTTAGTTCAGGCCGTGGAGGCCCGGTTCCCGGCAGGGTCCTACTTCTGCATGGGCGATTCCGCCGACGAGGCGTATATCTTCCTGGACGGCGCCGCCGCCGACGCCCTCTACGGCGGCAAGGGCGCCTACACCAACACCAAGAACAAGGGCTTTACCGAGCGGGAGGAGCTGCGCTCCTCCAAGCTGCTGTATGTCTCCCTGGGCCTTATGCCGGAGAAGGTGGAGCGCATCCAGGCCGCCGGGCTGGAGGTGGTCCCCCGCACCCTGTGCTACAACGGCCACAACGGCGCGCAGTACGCCCAGGCCGTGGTCCGGGGCTATGAGCAGTACGGTATCGTCCCCGACTATATTATCTCCGGCGGCGAGGCCGTCCTGGGCTACGACGACGGCGTGGACTTTGCCCTGGACTACCTGACGGACAACCAGATCACCATCGGCCTTATTGAAACCAACGTCCAGCGGGAAAACATCATGCAGTCCGGCGTGGACGCCGTGGCCCTGGGGACCGGCCTCAATACCGTCCGGGTGTTCTCCATGTGGGATTACCTCCAGTACCGCTACGGCTATTACGGCTACGCCGGGGCGGAGGAGATCGAGAACGCCCTCTACCGGGCCGTGGTGGAGCGCAACATCCGGGTGCTCTACTTCAAGCCCATCAAGCAGACGGACGATCACCATGTCTATATTACCGACCCGGAGGTCTATCGGGACCTGTTCGCAGGTCTGGACGAGCGGCTGGCCCCCCACGGCATTTCTCGGGGCAGGGCCTCCGTTATGGAGAACTACGAGGTGCCCTCCCTGGCGATGCTGGCCATGGGACTGGGGGCCGGCATCGGCGGCGCGCTGCTGCCGGACACCTTCCTGCCCATGAAGCGGAAATGGACCCTGGCCCTGGCGGGCGCGGCGGCGGTGTGCGTGGCGGCGGCGTGGAAGGTTCTGCCCAACTCCTACCGGCTGCTGGCCAGCTTTGCCAGCGCGGTGGTGTTCGCCTGCCTGGCGGCGGCCTTCTTCCTCATGGCCGCCAAGAAAACCGGGGAGAAGCTGGATCAGAACGCCGGACTGGTGAAGATCCTCCCCCGCGCCGCGGCCATCCTGGCCGCCGCCGTGGCGATCTCCCTGGCGGGAGCCATGCTGACCGCCGCCCCTCTCAGCTCCACCAGCTTCATGCTGGAGCTGGGCATCTTCCGGGGGGTGAAAATGGCCCAGCTGCTGCCTCTGGCCTTCTTCTGCCTGCTGTTCGGGGCCTATTACGGGCTGGTGGAGAAGGAGCGGAAGCGCAATCGCCTGGACCAGCGGGCCCTCGGGACGG
>VSNB01000193.1 GCA_009774055.1 Clostridiales bacterium | reverse complement strand
GAATTGGAGGTCCTGGCGCACAGCCCGGGCGACATGGGCCACAATATCCTGCTGGGGTATGAGCGCGGGGAGGGGTGGCCAAGTGGGACCTGAAAGCAACAGCGGCCCCATGGTGGCCTATCTTGACGGCCAACCCATTGAAATCAAGGGACCGCTGCCAGAGTTCACTATTGAAGATATTTCAGAGGACGCAAGGACCGCCAAGAAAGCCCTGGAGGCATGGGAGGACATTTGCATAACAATGGAAGTGGTGGGCGACGGATTAAGAGACTTTTTCGACAAAACGGAATTGTGTAGGATAAGACGGGACAGCCTGATCATCGGATCGACACAGCCGCCCTGCTGGCTCGCTGCAAGAAGGAATACAGCGGAGTGGCGCAACTGGGCATTGAGTCCCTTGAACTGAAAATCAGGGGCTACAGCGGGGCGGATATTGCCCGGCTCTACCATACCGAACCCAACCATGTAGGGGCATGGATCTCCCGCGCGAAGGCCAAGCGGAAAAAGGATGCCGCCTTTTGCCGTCTTTATGGCGGGGCTGTTGAAAAAAGCGGAGCTGATTCGTAAAAGAAATATAGACTGAAACATAGGAGGACGATTTTATGCGTACATACTATACCGCCGTAGGCAATTTCCGCCGCAAACGGGATCGTGCGGGTCAGGCTTACCCTGTCGTCATGGTCAACCGCCAGGAGTACATGGTGGACAGGCAGGAAATGGCCCTGTGGACCTGTCTTAACTGGCGTATCACAAGCATGGAGCAGGCCCGGGAGCATTATGAGAAGCTGGAGCCGTCGCTGTACCCGTATATCACCCGCACCTTTGAGAACTGCCTGAAGCGGGTGGAGGTCCGTGGGCTGGTTGTGTCCGGCAACGGCGACACCGATTTCGAGGCGCTTTATGACCTGCTGGACGGGCTCTATGTCGTTCCCATAACCGCATTTCTGCCTGCTACACTTCCGCGCGCTGACTGTTTTCGCATATCTTTTTTTGACGGAGTTCCCTCCGTCTGTTTTTGCTGCTCAATCTCTGGAAATTCTTCCCAAACCTCTCCTTGAAAATCCTCGCATACCCGATGCTTCTTCCTTGAACCACCAACTTAATGACATTAGTCATCTTATGGCAACAATCAATAGCATTATCATTCAGGCGTCGGAACTGCGGCCGGGTATCAGCCGGCCGCTCCGAAAATCTACCTATCCCCGGTACGACGATTTGAGCGGACTGGAGATCAACTATGAAGATGGCGAGCAGCTGTTCCTTTTGGACGAACTGCACGGGATCATGGAGAAGCTGGCCGATGTGGAGGATTGCATCCGCTATATCGTCCAGCCGGTTCTGAAGACCGAGCGGCTGCGGAAAAACGCTTTGGGCCGGTATGAAACCGGCAGTGGTTACTACTACTGCTGCGGCAGCTCCATTGAGGCCCTGGTGACAGACGACCGCTATGATGTCCCGTACTGGGTGCGGACCAGCGTAGAGCATGACGGAACGGACTATTATCTGGTAGGCCATCGGGACGTGTGTATGGAGGGCCTGACTGTCCGCATCAGAAGGAGCAGCTAGGCCCCCAACCGCCAGTTTCCCTATCAGCCACAAGATGCGCCAATCAAGCAAAAACAAAATACTATATCTTGCGTTTATCGCTTGACAACAGGTGCAACATGTGGTACGTTACCAATGTAATTGATTTTTGTGCGCCTCCCGCAAGGGACATAGATCTCGGTCTATGCGCGAAGAACTTCGCATTGCACACGTCGTCATGTTTGTACTCAGTGTTGTCTCCGCCGCCGAGGACGTGCTGTTTACCACCTTCAGCCGGGAGCTGGCCCGACAGGTGAATCTGTCCCCGCGGTATATCAGCCGCAAAGCCGAAGAACTGAACGAGGCCCTCTGACAACTTGTAAAAACCTTCTTTTTGCGGTACAATGAGACAAATACCGACTGTGTTTTCGTGATCGACGAGGAGACGAAAACCGTTACCGCCACGCAGTACGAACAATTGCCCGTTCTGTTCTATTACTGGACAGGCAGCTGGAAACGCCCCTACCGCAGTCAGAAGCAATACGGCATGGGCGGCGGGTTCAGGCCCCGGGCGGGGCAGATCACCTTTTCCAGCATCATCGGCCAGGGGGTTCTCCATAAGATAGAGTGCGCCAACGCCGGGACGATGACGGTGGAGGGGGACATCGAGTCCTGCCAAATCGGTCTGTACTCCATCACCCTGACTGGCGGTGGCTCCCGGCGGAAAATACCTGTGCTGTGCGGCATCACCGGCAGCGGCAGAGTACTCAGCGAGGACGAGTGTAAAGCAATCCTGGCCCTGCCCATGCGTGACTGCACCGAGGACGGCCCTCGCTCTCCGCACTGGCTGAAAGGTCGCGGCGCGCCCCATGAGTTGGACAAGCTGGTTCTTGTGGGGGCGCTGCTGGACCGGGAGACGGAAAAGCTCTCCCCGGCCCAGGCGGTGGAAATGGAGCGGATGAAACTGCGTTGTAACGGCCAAAAGGCGGCGCTGGTCCGGAAGCTGGACGGCCTGGAGGTACAAGTCCGCACCTTGGAGGCGGAGCGGGAGTCCGTTACCGGCGACCGGCTGCGGCGGCTGTCGCTGGAGAAACAGGCCACCAAACTGCGGCGGGAATTGATGAAAGGCCGGGAGAGCCAGTTCTTCGACGCCATGCGTCTGGATCTGGAACTGGATGAGCAGGTCAGGAAATTCGCGGAACAGGAAAAATTGACCGCCAGGGTCACAAGAGAATTTGTGATCGCGGTCAAAGGAGGGGACTGAAATGGACACAATGGACGATCTGAGCATGGACCTGGAGCGCGCCAACCTGGACACGCTCCGCGGGGTGTTCCCGGAGTGCTTCGTCGAGGGCAAGCTGGACATCGACAAGCTGCTGGGGCTGTGCGGGGAGTACATCGACAACGACTTTGAAAAGTACCGCTTCGAGTGGAAGGGTAAGGCGGAGTGCCTGCGGCTGGCACAGAAGCGGTCCGCCGGGACGATGCGGCCCTGCCCTGAGGAGAGCGTGGACTGGGAACACACCCGGAACCTCTACATAGAGGGCGACAACCTGGAGGTTTTGAATCTGCTCCAGACCGCCTATTACCGCAAGGTGAAGATGATCTATATCGACCCGCCCTACAACACGGGGAACGATTTCGCCGCCCCCCTGGCCCGGTACAGGGAGGTCACCGCCCAGACCACCAAATCCACCCCGGAGACTATGGGCCGGTTCCACACCAACTGACTGAATATGATGTACCCCCCCGCTGCGGCTGGCGGCGAATTTGCTGCGGGGCGATGGGGTGATTGTGATTTCTATTGATGATGCGGAAATCGATAATCTAAAGAAGTTATGTAATGAAGTTTTCGGAGAAGAAAACTTTCTTGCTTGCCTAATTTGGGAGAAAACGCGCAAAAATGATGCGTGCTTTTTTCAGCAGGGCATGAATATATTCTTGTTTACGCGAAAAGTGAATCAACTTTAAGAGAAAACAATGTCTATTGGCGCGAGGACAAACCGGGTGCGCATGAGATTTTCAAAGAATATGAACTGTCGTGCTCAAAGTACGGCAACGATTTTCCCACAATAGAGAAAGAGCTCAAAGAATACTATGCTAATCTGCCCAAGGACCATTCAGCCCAAAAAACATTCCCGCTATAATAAAGTTGATGAACATGGTGTTTGGCGTGACCATGATATTTCATGGCCTGGCGGCGGTGGACCACGGTACGATGTTATTCATCCTGCTACAGGCAAGCCTTGCAAGGTTCCTCCAAGTGGGTGGCGTTTTCCAACGATGGAACGGATGCAAGAAATGATTGATAACGGATCAGTCATTTTCAGAGAAGACCATACAGAACCGCCAATTAGAAGATCGTACTTAGTGCGTAAGATGAGTCGGCTTTCTGACGAAGAAAGTGTCGGGAAACAAGTCATGGGCACATACTTTTACCGTAGCGCCCTCCAGGCAACAAACGAATTAGCCGATTTATTAGAGCCACGAGTTTTTGTTTACCCAAAAGATCGAGAAATACTTATGCGCCTAATTCAATACATGACTGCTGCTCAAGATAACAACATCATTCTCGACTTCTTCTCCGGCTCCGCCACCACTGCTCACGCCGTCATGCAGCTCAACACCGAGGACAGTGGCAACCGCCGTTTTATTCTGGTGCAGCTTCCCGAGGTGTGCGCCCCGGACAGCGAGGCAGCCAAGGCAGCTATGCCAACATCTGCGAAATCGGCAAGGAGCGCATCCGCCGCGCCGGGGCCCAGATCAGCACCGGCAACACCGGCTTCCGTGTGTTCAAGCTGGACAGCTCCAACCCGAAAACCTGGGACGCCGCCCCCCTCGACCCCCAGGCGGGGGACATGATCGGCGAGCTGGCCGACCGCATGAACGCCATGATCCACCGGGTCAAGCCGGACCGCTCCGACCTGGACATGGTGTTCGAGGTCATGCTCAAGCTGGGCGTGCCCCTGGACTTCCCCGTAGCCGAGGTGTCCCTCAACGACAAAACCGCCTACATCGTGGGGGAGGGTTGCCTGCTGCTGGTGTGCTTGTCCCCGAACATTCAGCCCGGGGACGTGGAACAGATGGCGGAGTATGCCCCCGCCAAGGCGGTTATTTCCCGGGACAGCTTCGCCGACGATACGGCAATGTCCAACGCCTGGTACATCCTGCGGGACCGGGGCGTGAATTTGAAATTGGTGTGAGGTGTTTGAAATGGATAAAAAACTGCTGCCTAGGAATTTTTTCCGGGATAATCCACTGGACAAGATGTCCGCCCCGCTCATCGCCTATTTTTCCATGACGGCAGGCTTTAATGAAAAGCTTCAGAATGCGATGTGGGATATTTTAGAGGGAGAGATCGAGCCTAACCGCAAAGCACGGATCGATGAGGAAAAAGCAGAGATCGCCCGGCTTGAAACGGGTGACGCGGTCGTCAAATTTATACGAAGTGACTACGATATTGTGAATCGGGAACTTCTCTGTAAAAAGGTACTGGCCATGCAGGCGGAGGTGCTGCCGCCTCTGCTGCGCCGCTTCCAAACCAGCTTTCAGGACAGTGTGACAGAAACTACCGTATACATCCTTGGCCACGCGGAGCGGGAGTATGTTGACCAGCTGATTGAGATGTATCCGGAGATCCGGAGCCCTTACGCCCAAGGTATGGCCTGCATGGCGCTGGGCGTTCAGAAACGGGAGGATACACTTCCGCTTCTACTGCGGGAGTATGAGCGGTTAAAGAGACAATACCCGAAGGAAAGCTATTGCCAGGGGCCGCTGCTGGCGATTTATATCTTGTATGGAGAGGCGTAGCACGCCATGAAACTTAGAAGCTGTACCAATAGGCGCCGGCACGTATCTTGACGGAAAATGTTTCGTCTGGCTGCGTCAGAAACTCTTGAAATCCGTCAGGATTCCTGCGAGTTTCTTCCTTGCCAGACAAAAATTTTTTCTCGCCAATCTGCATACCGTCACCTATTGGTACTGCTTCTAAGAGCCTATCCCAAAATAAATAGAAGTATGGAAAAATGCGGGATGAGGTGAAAGAAATGGGTGAGAAAAAGAGAGAGCTCTGAAAAATTTGTGTAAAAGAGAATAAAAGACATCCATTCAGTCAAGAATCGGAGCAGGAAAGAAACTTGATTGAAAGGATGTAATATTATGGAGAAGACACCGAAGGAAATGCTGAAGGCCTACGTGGACAGCCAGAAATTCAGCAGCACGACAGAAATCATGGATGCGATGAAGGAAATGTTCCGGGACGTTTTGCAGCAGGTGATGGAAAGCGAGCTGGACACGGAGCTGGGGTACGAAAAAAGTCAGCGGGTGTCGGATTCTGGAGTCGAAAATAAGCCCCGGAATTACCGCAATGGGTACTCGAAAAAGACGGTAAAAACCCAGCTTGGAGCGGTGGACGTAAGGGGCCCCCGGGATCGAAACGGAGAATACGAACCGCAGATTATCGGCAAGTACAGCCGGAACGCGGACGGCATGGAGGAGAAAATTCTGGGGCTGTATGCCTGCGGGATGAGCCAGCGTGACATCTCGGAACAGATCAA
>VSNB01000192.1 GCA_009774055.1 Clostridiales bacterium | reverse complement strand
GTTGCCCCCCCTTGCCGCCGAAAAACTACAAAATTTCTTCGGCGTTTTCTTACAATTTCAAATTGGCGTTGACAGGCTACGGCGATGAGCGGCTTAATCCAGGAGGGCTAGCAACCAGTGCGCAGGTAGCGCAGATGTTGATGAATTTCATGTATGCAGCCTTTCTTTAACATAACAACTAATTTTACTCGTTTTTGTATCTAGTGAATCACGCCAGGAGGGCGCTAAGGGAGCAAAAAACCTTAGCGCCCTTTGATATTTTTAGAAAGAGAAAAGAATATGAAAGGACATTCCGTGCGCCGTGCGATATAAAATTCCTTGGCATCACGGGCCTCCACCACCCATCAAAATTTTGAAAAAGCCGCAGATAGCTCATACGCTATCTGCGGCTTTTTTTGATTTCGACAGCTTCCGACAAGATTCGTTCCTTGCTTCCTGTTCCATCGCAAGGGAATCCTGTCGAAAGCTGTCGAAGTCTTTGCCTCCCTATAGTGGTTCGTATGTTCAGCAACTGAATTTAAGAAAAATTTGTAAAATATCCTCATTTTTTGTCGGTGGGTGGTATGCCGCCCGTGCACCTCCGCTTCTGGCATTTTGATCGTTTCGCGCTTTCAAAATTCAGAAGACAGGAGGATTCCAAATGGGATTCAACTACGCCAAAGAAAAGGCGGAATTTGAGCGGCAGTGGGCAGCGGTTCGCGCTCAGTATGAAGAACTCGGGATGTGTCCGGATGCAATCAAGGAACTGCACGATTTTGACTGGGGTTGGTTCAAGTCCCGGCGCAGATACATCAACCACCTGGCAGATCTGCCGGAGGAAGCGACCATGGAAGTGATCCGGCAGGCCAGCACGGGAACCGTTCCGGGAGACATTCCAGCAACGCTTGGTTCGGATCACCACCGGTGGCTGGACGAGATTGAGGATGAGCAACTGCTGCAAAAGCTAATGCTACTCAGCGAGGATGATCTTGCTCTGCTGACAAGTCTCGCGTTTGAGGAATATACGCAGGGTGAAATTGCACAGCAAAACCACCAAAACCAGCAAGCAATTTCTAGGCAACTCCAACAAATTAGAAAAACTTTTGGAAAACGTGTGTAAAAACCGCTTTCTAAATGCCTAGAGAGTGAGGGGTAATCCTGGATTGCCCCTCACTCACCTTGAAAACCGAATATCCGAAGATATAGATACGTTACTGACGGGGCCTCTTGACGAAAGAGGCAAGCGACACCGGAGGATGCGCCAAGACCACCTGTAGAAGTAGGACAACGAGAAAAAAGTGACTCCGACACCACTTCTATCAAAGCGGCCAAAATGTAAGGTGCCCAGCGGTTCCCATCCGTCCGAGAAACAGCCTGTGGCAAGCTGTTTTGCGACGATTCCGTCAGCGACAATGATACTCCCGTCCTGCCGAATGGAGGGCGGCCGACAGAGATCCTGCCGGGGGTGAGAGTCCCGTGGAGCGGTGAAGCCAGCCGCCGTCTATGCCTTCGCCCTGTCACCTGGGGAAGTAGTGTCGAATGCAGGTGTATATAGAGAGACTAATGCAGAGTCTCAATGTCAGAAGCACCAGAGATCGCCGCTATAAAAGCAGGCGAGATCATCCGCACCATTGAGGTTGACTAGCTAATCGCAGCCACTCGGAAGCTGTGCGGGGTAACTCCCTCTTGGATGCGGCGGTCTCTGTTTTTGTGACATTGAGCAAACCCTTAACTCGTAAAAGGCTCTCGACATACCAGTAGGGATATGGTATATTGGTATTGGAGAGCATCCATCAGACAGGCTGTGCCGGAAAAAAACGTGGATTTTTGAAGGACAATATGATAAAATAAGACATAGGAGATAGAGTGCATGGAAGTGGAAACTACCTTGGCGGAGACGATGGGGACGGCGGGAGAAAAGGCGGGATATGACGCAGCCTGTAAGCGGCTGCTGAGTGAGAAGTCCATTCTGGCATGGATCATGAAGAGCTGCTTGACAGAGTACCAGGATTGCTCGATCAAGGATATCGTAGAAAAGTATATTGAAGGCCAGCCCTCTGTGGAGAGCGTTCCGGTAGCTCCGGATCAAACAAATCCTGTGATCCGCGGAATGCGTACCGAGGATATCTCGCAAACGGAGGGAACCGTTACCTATGATGTACGGTTTTATGCGTATGCTCCGGGAACAGATGAACTGATCCGCCTGATCGTAAATGTGGAAGCGCAGCAACGCTATAACGCAGGCTATCCCTTGCTCAAACGGGCTATCTATTATTGTAGCCGTATGATCTCAGCGCAGTATGGGACAGAGTTCACAAAGGCCGAATATGGTAAGGTGTGCAAGGTTTACAGCATTTGGATCTGTCCCACACCGCCAGAACACCATCAGAATACAATCACCCGCTACAGCATAACAGAGGAAAATATTGTTGGTCATGTCAAGGAGGCTGTTGAGAACTACGACCTGATGACGGTAATCGTGCTTGGGCTCGGCAATCCAGATGAAGTAGCAGGCGAAGCAAACACGGATATTCTGCGTTTGTTGTCTGTATTGCTCTCAAGCGAAGCTACGGATACAGAGAAGAAACGGGTCTTACGGGATGACTATTCAATACCGATCACGGAAACTATGGAAAGGAGCTTGGCAGAGATGTGTAATTTGAGTCAGGGTGTGGAAGAAAAGGGAATCGCCAAAGGGCTTGCCAAAGGCCGAGCAGAAGGCCGAGCAGAAGGTCGAGCAGAGGGCCGAGCAGAAGGTCGAGCAGAGGGCCGAGCAGAGGCTTCGCTGTCTCTTATCCAAAACTTGATGGATAGCACGGGCATCGCTATTGAGAAGGCCATGGCTATGCTGAAGATTCCAGAGGAAGACCGCGCCAAGTACGCAGAGATGCTGGCAAAGCAGTGAGTCACTTCGATGGATAACCACCATCATCAAAATAGTATAGAGCAGTAAGCACCAGCCGGGAAATACGGCTGGTGCTTTTCTGCGCCAGAAAGGAGTTGCCATGATGTCTAAAAAAGAGGAAAAGTCGGAGCACAAGAAGATGACGGTTACGATCCAGGGCCACGAGGTCATTCTACAATTCGCAGAAAAAGCGAATCCCCAGGTTGCCATCCAGGTAAAGCAGGCCCTGCTGGGGACGTATCTGCTGACCGCCAGGGAAGAATGAGGAGAGAAATTATGCCAGACAATAAATTCAAAACCTGCATTATTGATGGGCAGGAGCAGTACGACATCATCGCTGCCAGTCGTCAAGATCATCTGACAGATGCTCGGAGCATACGATTTCCTGGGAGCCTGCTATCATTTGTTGATATTGAAATGAGTGAAATCACGCCACTGTTCTCTGAGATGAATAATGGACTCAAGTGCTTGCCCGAAGAACATAGCTCAGAGCCCGTTGACAAGATCCTCCGTGCTCTGGACGCTCTCGCTGATCACCATATCTATTTTGAGGTTTTCCGGCAGGAATGGACAGATCGGATCGTGCCGTATCAATCCACCGGCTCTCTGCAAAAAATCTGGCAGCAGGAAACCCAGCATATGGTTGAAGATTTTGTGGGGATACAATGCCAGATCAAGGAGCTTTTCTCTCAAGTCCTGGATATTGACAAAAAAGATGGATCAGTTCCAGAGAAAATGACCGCATATGTCAAGACAGAATCTGCGTTCCAGTTCTGTCCGCAGACCATTCGCTATGAGCTTTGGAATAATGCCGCCTTTGCAGAAGTGCTCTATCCGAAAACTATGTATGAGCTTATCAGTTACCACTTTCAGGAGTGTGTGAAACGGGAACTGAGGTTCAGAATCTGCAAAAATTGCGGTCGATACTTTCCTATCACCGGACGCAGCACAGCGATATATTGCCATCGTCCCTTTGGAAAAGGCGGTGGTACCTGCAACGGCGTTGGTCCGGTTTATGCATGGACCCAAAAGCGCAAGTCGGACAAAGTGTTTATGGAATACAGGAGAGAATACAAGAGGCGCTTCGCCTGGATCAAATCCGGCAGGATATCGAAGGACGAGTTCTATGCATGGAGTAAGCTGGCTCTGGAAAAGAAAAAAGAGTGCGATGCCGGAACGCTCCCATGTAAATCATTCTTTGCTTGGCTTCGGCAGTCCTGATAGACAGAAGCGGCAGAAGTATCCATCTGATTCAAAAATTCTTTGTTTTTCTTGATATTTTAGTAGCTTTGTTGGCCGGAATGTGAGATAATGATGATGGCAAAAGCCACAGCACCTTGACAAGTGAAAATGGATCAGATATCCGCTCTCTCACATGACGGAACATAGAGAGGACGGATAAAAATGGCTGAAAGAGTTCAATGTTTATACAGAGTTTCCACCACAAAACAGGTCGACCACGATGTGGACAACAACGCGGACATCCCCATGCAGCGGAAAGCCTGCCGGGAGTTCGTGGATCGGATGGGCTGGACCATCGTAGGCGAGGAACAGGAGACTGGTGTCTCCGGGTACAAGGTCAGCGCAGATGACCGTGACAAGTTGCAGCTCATCAAGAAGCGGGCCGAGCAGGGAAAGTTCGATATCCTGCTGGTCTTCATGTTCGACCGCTTGGGCCGGAAGTCCGATGAAACGCCCTTCGTGGTAGAATGGTTCGTCCGGAAGGGCATCCGGGTCTGGAGTGTCCAGGAGGGTGAGCAGCGGTTCGAGTCCCATACAGACCGCCTGACCAACTACATCCGGTTCTGGCAGGCTGACGGTGAGAGCCAGAAGACCTCCATCCGTACCAAGACGGCTCTGGGGCAGATGGTCGAGGAGGGCCGCTTCCGGGGTGGGAAGACTCCCTACGGCTACCGCCTGGAAAAGAGCGGTATCCTGAACAAGCGGAAGCACGAGGTCAACAAGCTGGTCATTGATGACGCGGAGGCGGAGGTCATCCGAATGATGTTCGATCTCTGCGTGTCCTCCGGATACGGAAAGTTCCGGCTGGCACACTTCCTCAACGACCACGGCATCCGAAACCGCAAGGGTGAGACCTGGCATGACGCCACCATCGGAGCGATCCTGCACAATCCCCTCTACATGGGCATTCTGCGCAGCGGCGAAACCTACTCGGAACCTTTCGAGGAATTGCAGATCATCAAGCCGGAGCTGTTCGAGCTGGCCCAGAGCCTGATGACGGAGCGCACCAACGCTAACAAAGAGTATCGGACACTGCCGCTGAACACGACCGGGCAGTCCCTACTCTCCGGCAATGTATTCTGTGGGCACTGTGGCGGGAGGCTGACGCTGACCACCAACGGCAAGGTGTACCGGCAGGCCGATGGAACGCCGGTGAAGAAGAAGCGCATCCGCTATGTCTGCTACAACAAGACCCGCCATCGGAAGGAATGCGATGGTCAGACAGGCTACACGATGCACATCCTGGACGGTGTGATCGAGACCATTCTGTATCAGGTCTTCGACAAAATGAAATGCGCATCGAGCGATATGATTGTCGGAAAAGCCTGCCAGAAGCAGATGGACCTTCTGCGTGGCGATATCCAGCGGGTCAAGGCGGAAAACACCAAAGCCAACAAGGAATATGAGTCTTTGAAAGCGGAGGTGCTTAAAGCCGTCCAAGGACAAAGCGCACTCCCCATGGATGTGCTGAATGAAGTCCTGAGCGAAACCCGTCAGAGGGTGCTTGACACCAGCCACCGTCTCACGGAGCTGACGATGGAGTTGGAGAACGAGAACGCCAAAATCTCGGAGATGCAGGCGGAGTTCAACCGGATCGCCACCTGGTCGGAAATCTTCGATAGCAGCGACATCGCCACGAAGAAGATGATCTGCGGGTACATCATCAAGCGGGTCACGGTGTACCGTGACTACCAACTGTCGGTGGAATTCAATATCAATGTGGAGCAGTTCCTCAATGGAATCGACAGCGCCGTGCAGAAAGATAATGATTCTGCGATAGCGACAGCATAGCAATTTGCCGGTTAAATGCTATACCAAGGTCCCAAGGCATCCTCAACAAAATCTCCTATATAGAATAAAGATAGTGATAATAGTGGGTTGAACTGTCAACGCCAATTTGAAATTGTAAGAAAACGCCGAAGAAATTTTGTAGTTTTTCGGCGGCAAGGGGGGGCAAC
>VSNB01000191.1 GCA_009774055.1 Clostridiales bacterium | reverse complement strand
CTGCGCAGCAGGCCCGCGACGTACAGGGCCTTGTTTCCCAGGTGGGGGAAGGGGTGCCGGGCGTCCACCACCTGGGGGGACAGCACCGGCAGGATTTTCGCCTTGTAATAGGAGCTGACGAACTTCCGCTCCTCCGCCGACAGCTCCTCCATGGCGAGGTCGCAGATCCCCTCCCGGCGCAGCAGGGCCGAGACGTCGGCGTACAGCCGGTTCTTGATCTCGATGAGCCCGGGGATGACGCTGTAGATTTCCGCCAGCTGTCCGGCGGGGGTGAGGCCGGTCTTGCCGTCGATCTCCCCCGGAGACACCAGGGAGAGGTCGAAGAGGTTCCCCACCCGGACCATGAAGAATTCGTCCAGGTTGCTGGCAAAGATGGCGATGAACTTCAGCCGCTCCAGCAGGGGCACGGACTCGTCCCCGGCCTCCTCCAGCACCCGGCGGTTGAACCGGAGCCAGCTCAGCTCCCGGCTCTGGGTGCAGGCGTACTTGTTTTCTTCCTGATTCTGCGGCTGGGCCGCCATGGGACCGCCTCCCTTTTTCTGAGGTGGGAGTATTATACCATTTCCTCCGCCCCTTGGCAAGAGCCGGAATCCGCCGCGGGCCTCTTGCCACGGACGGGAAAATCCTGTATACTGGAGCAAAACCATCTGCCGGAAAAGGAGGCGTCAAGATGCGCGTGGTGATCTGCGACGACGAGGGGGCCCTGGCGGGAGCGGTGGAGGCCCTGGCGGGACGCTGGAGCGCGGCCCGGGGGACGCCCTGCCGGGTGCGGACCTTCGCCAGCGGGGAGGAGCTGCTCTTCGAGACGGCGGGCAGCTACCCCTACGACCTCATCCTGCTGGACATCGACCTGGGCGGGGGGAACCTCAGCGGCCTGGAGCTGGCCCGGCGGATTCGGGAGACGGACGCCCGGGTGGCCCTGGCCTTCCTCACCAACCACCCGGGGTACGTCTTCGCGGGCTACGAGGTCGCCGCCCTGCGCTACCTCATGAAGCCGGTGGCGGAGGACAACCTTTTCCCCCTGCTGGACCTGGTCCTGTCCCGGCTGGGGCGGGCCAGCCGGTACCTGGCGGTGGAGGCGGACGGGGAGCATCTCCGCCTGGAGGAGGACGCCATCCTCTACCTGGAGGCCCGGGGCCACGCGGTGCGGATTGAGACGGAGGGCGGGCCGGTGACGGTAAAGGAGCCCCTCTCCGCCCTGGCCTGCCGCCTGGGGACGGACTTCGTCCCCGCCCATCGGAGCTTTCTGGTGAACCTGCGGCGGGTGGAGCGGGTAGGGCGCACGGCGTGCCTTTTGGAGGGCGGGCGCAGCGTCCCCGTCAGCCGGGGGGCCTGGGAGAGGCTCAGCCGGGCGTTTATCGACTACTACCGGGAGGCGTAAGATGAAATTCTGGATGATTTTGCTGGCCGCCGGACTGGCGGCGCTGGCGGCGGGAGGGGCCGCCCTGGGGGCCTGGCTGCTGCTGCGGCGGGCGGACCGGCGGATCGCCGCCTACCAGAACAAGCTCCTGGCCCGCCAGATCGACGAGGTGCAGAACATCTACCTCATGATGCGGGGCTGGCGGCACGACTACCACAACCACCTCCAGACCCTCAAGGCCAAGCTGGACATGGGCCAGGGGGAGGGGGCCCGGGCGTACCTGGACCGCCTGGAGGAGGACCTGGACGGCATCCGGGCCCTGGCGGAGACGGGCAACGTCAGCGTGGACGCCATCCTCAACGCCAAGCTGTCCCTGGTGCTGAAAAAGGAGATTGAGCTGAACTTCAAGGCCGAGGTCCCCCAGGCCCTCACCGTGTCGGACATCGACCTGTGCGTGATTCTTGGCAACCTCATCGATAACGCCGTGGAGTCCTGCGAGCGGGTGGAGGAGGACCGCCGGTTCCTGCGGCTCTACATCGGCGTACTGAAAAAGCAGCTCTACCTCTCCATCACCAACGCCACCGCCGAGACGGTCCGGAAGATCGACGCCGCCTATATCTCCGCCAAGCGGGGGAACCACGGCCACGGCCTCAAACGCATCGACCGGGTGGTGGAAAAATACGGCGGCTACGTCAACCGGCAGAACGAGCCCGGGGTGTTCGCCACGGAAATTCTGCTGCCGCTGTGACGGCCCCCTTTGCAATTCGCGCTCGAATTTCTGCAATTCGTGCGCGAATTGCATTTTCCGGGGAAAGCTGTGCTATACTGCCGCCAGCAAAGGAAAGGAGTGAGGCAAATGAAAAGACATTCTGCCCTCAGCAACGAAATCTGGCTGCTGCGGCGGCTGGTGAAGTACGAAAAGCGGTTCCCCCTGCTGCTCTCGGCGCTCATCGCCATGAAGCTGCTGCTGCCCCTTCTGTCCACCCTGCTGCCCGCGGCGGCGGTGGCGGCCCTGACCCGGGGCGGCGGCATGGGGCGGTACCTGGCGGTGATCGGGGGGCTGATGGCCCTCTACGCCGGGGCAGCCTTCCTCCGGGACTGGCTGGAGAACCGGAACGTCATCCTGCGGGACAACTTCCGCCAGGAGGTCTGCGTGGCGGGACTAATGAAGAAAGCCATGACCATGGACTACAGCCTCCTGGAGTCCGCCGAGGGACAGCGGGAGCTGGCCGCCGCCAAGAACATGGCGGGCAACCCCATGGCCGGCGGGGTCAACGAGCTGGTCTACATCATGGAGCCCTGGCTGCGGAACCTGCTGGGGATCCTCCTCTACGGTGCGGCGGCCGCCGTGCTGGACTGGCGGATTCTGCTGGTGCTGGCGGGGATGACCGCCGCCAACTGCGCCGCCGCCTCCCTGGTCCGCCGGTACGAGGTCCAGACCCAGAAAGAGCGGGCCCAGGGCTACCGGGAGCGGGACTACCTGGTCCGGCAGTCCGACAACCCCGCCAACGGCAAGGACGTGCGGCTTTATCGCATGGAGTCGTGGTTTATGGACTCCCTGCACACGGCGTTCCAGCGGCTGTGGGTCTACCGGCGGAAGCGGGAGAGGCGGCGGCGGCTGGGCCTGGTCAGCGACACCCTGTTCCTGGCCCTGCGGGACATTCTGGCCTATACGGTGCTGGTGTCGGCCTTTCTGTCCGGAGAGATGGACGCGGCGGGCTTTACCTTCTCCCTGGGCGTCCTCTCCACACTCACCATGTGGCTGAGCGAGTTTATCCAGACCCACGACAACCTGCTCTATTACAGCATCGGCTTCAACCACTTCCGGAACTTCATGGACCGGGAGGACCCGGTACACGAGAGCGGAGACGCCAAAGCGGACGCCGTCCGCCGCCCGCCCCGGGTGGAGCTGCGGGACGTGACCTTCACTTATCCGGAGGCGAAGACGCCAGCCATCGACCATCTGTCCCTCACCCTGGAGCCGGGGGAGAAGGTGGCTCTGGTGGGCCTCAACGGCGCGGGGAAGACCACACTGGTGAAGCTGCTCAGCGGCCTCTACCGCCCGGACAGCGGGGAAATCCTGATCGACGGCGTCCCCGCTGAACAATTCGATCCCAAGGCGTATTGGGAGCTGGTGGGCACGGTGTTCCAGGACGTAAGCCTGCTGCCCTTCACCATCGGCGAGAACGTGGCGGGCCGGGAGCGATACGACCGGGACCGGGTCTGGGACGCCCTGGACAAGGCCGGCCTGCGGGAGGCCGTCGGCGCCCTGCCCAAGGGCCTGGACGCCAGCCTCACCCAGCAGATGGAGAAGGACGGCGTGGAGCTCTCCGGGGGCCAGCGGCAGCGGCTGGCCTTCGCCCGGGCCCTGCTGAAGGACGCGCCCCTGCTGATCCTGGACGAGCCCACCGCCGCCCTGGACCCCCTGGCGGAGGCGGACCTGTACCGGAAGTACGCCCAGGAGACGGCGGACAAGACCAGCGTGTTCATCTCCCACCGCCTGGGCTCCACCCAGTTCTGCCACCGGGTGGTCTATATGGAGGGGGGCCGCATCACGGAGATGGGCTCCCATCAGGAGCTGCTGGCCAGGGGCGGAGCCTACGCGAAGCTGTTCGAGGTGCAGAGCTCCTGGTACAAGGATAAGAAGGAGGGACAAACCCATGAAGAAAACTGAGCTGCGGGAATTTTTCCGGGACTTCCGGGCATCCCTGCGGGTGACGTCGGCGAAAATGCCGGGGCTGCTGCCGGTGACCGTGCTGTCCTCCCTGCTGCATTCGGCGTTTCCCTTTGTGAGCATCATCCTGGGCGCCCGGATCCTGGACCGCCTCTTGGCGGGCGGGGAGGGGGTCATGACCCTGGTCTGGTGGATGGTGGGGCTGAACCTCGGCCTGGGGCTGGCGTACAAGCTGCTGAACCTGTACCAGGAGAACCAATTGTTCAAATCCGAGGACCTGACGGAGCTGGCCATTATGAGGAAGTGCCTGACCATGGACTACCAGCAGCTGGAAACCCAGGAGATCATGGATAAGAAGGTCCGGGCCGTGGAGGGCAGCCGCAACTGCGGCGGCGGAGGCGGGACGTCCGGCTTCCTCCTGGACCTGACCGGGGCCCTGGAGCACGGGGCCACCATCCTCTACGCCCTGCTGACCGTCAGCCACCTGTTCCTCCGGGGAGACGTGGCTCCCGACGTCCCGGCGTGGGTGCGGATGCTGAATTCCCCCTGGGCGGCGCTGGCGCTGCTGGCGGCGGCTTTGGGGGTGACGGCGGCGTGCATCCCCCTGACCAACTGGGCCAATAAGGTGGACATGAGGATGTACGAGGACGGCATCGACGGCAACCGCCGCTTCGGGGCATTCTACCGCCTGGTGGACTACCCGGTGGGGAAGGATATGCGGACCTACGATATAAGCGGTATGGTCATGGACAAGTTCATGCGCAACGAGAAGACCAGAAACGCCCAATTCAAGAAGAACTATATGCGCGGCCAGAGCATCCGTTCCCTGATCTCCGTGGTGAACCTGACGACCGTGCTGCTTGCCTACGCCTTCGTGGGCCTCAAGGCCATGGCGGGGCTCATCACCGTGGGCGCGGTGTCCATGCAGGTGGGGGCCATCACCGCCTTCGCCGGGGCGGTGAGCCAGGGCATTGAGATGCTGGGACGCCTGGATCTCCACCGGAAGTATATGAAGGAGTTCGCCGCCTTCCTGGACACCCCGTCGGAGAAGTACAACGGCACCCTGCCGGTGGAGAAACGGAACGATGGGGACTACGACCTGGAGTTCCGGGACGTCAGCTTCCGCTACCCCAACCAGGACCAGTGGAGCCTGCGCCACGTGACCTGTACCCTGCCCAAGGGCCGGAAGCTTGCCGTCGTGGGCCCCAACGGCGCGGGGAAGACCACCTTCATCAAGCTTCTCTGCCGTCTCTATGACCCCACCGAGGGGGAAATTCTCCTCAACGGCATCGACATCCGCAAGTACGACTATGGGGAATACCTGTCCCTTCTGTCGGTGGTGTTCCAGGACTTCAAGCTCTTTTCCATGAAGCTGGGGGAGAACGTGGCCGCCAGCACGGTGTACGATCCGCAGAGGGTCTGGGACTGCCTGGAGAAGGCGGGGATGAAGGAACGGGCGGAGCGGATGGAGGCGGGCCTGGAAACCGGCCTTTTCCAGCAGAAGGAGGACGGCGTGGAGCTCTCCGGCGGCGAGGGGCAGAAGCTGGCCATCGCCCGGGCCCTCTACAAGGACGCCCCGGTGGTCATCCTGGACGAGCCCACTGCCGCCCTGGACCCGGTCAGCGAGTACGAAATCTACAGCCGCTTCGGCCGGATGGTGGAGGGCAAGACCAGCGTCTATATTTCCCACCGGATGTCCTCCTGCCGCTTCTGCGATGTGGTGTATGTCTTTGACAACGGATCCATCCTCCAGACGGGCTCCCACGAGGAGCTGCTGGAGCAGGAGGAGGGCCTGTACGCCCGCCTCTGGCGCGCTCAGGCGCAGTACTATTAAGAATGAGTGTCCTCTACGATGATCCAATCCCCACGGCTGACCCTGACGGTGTGCGTGTGGCCTACCATATCCCGTGTCCGTTTACCGTAAATGTTTTTCCCAAGATAGCGCTCATCCTGGAGAATCTTTGCGACGGCGCTGCCAGTCCAGAAGTTATCTTCAAAAAGGCTGGGCCAGCGTGTCCGGGAACAGCCAGCCGCCCGCTTATACAGCATGGGCGTTGGTACAGCTTCACGGTTCAGCAC
>VSNB01000190.1 GCA_009774055.1 Clostridiales bacterium | reverse complement strand
CGCTGGAATCGTCCGGGTTGGGGGGTTCCGTGTCTGGGGGTGTCTGGCTGGGATCGTCCGGTCCGGGCTCATCCGCATCAGGATGATCTGCATTAGAGTCGTTTGTGCCGGGTTCATCCTGATTAGAAATGGCGGTGAAATAGATTTCGATAACACCTTCGTCTTCCGCCTGTATCGAAGTTATATCTGCGTCGCAATCAATACCGTTTACAACGATTTTCGCAATCTCATATCCATCGACAATTTCTTCAATCCCTTCAATTCCTTCAAGGGTTACAGGCAAAACCGTCACAGATTTCGGCAGCGTTTTGTTTATTTGCACAGCTTTGAAGAGATCGTTATCTATATAGAGCTTAAGTTCATACCCCAGAACATGCTCCTCTTCATAGTACACTTGAATTGCGGCGCCATTCTTCACATCGGCAGGGAATTGGGGATCGCTGGCCCCGTCGGCTGACCAGAATACATCGTCATTCAATTTAACTTTTGCAACTGCGTAGGATTTTGGAGGCTCATTGAACTGCTCGGCGTTCACAGGAAGCGTGGTCTGTTCTTCTGGCACATATTTGATGAACGTTTCAACCTCGCCATACGGATCACCATCCTTAAAATAGGCAATCGTGTATTGCCGCTTGAGAAGGGCAGGAGGTTCAGGAAGATTAGACATGTTGCCATAGACCGCTTCCTCAAATACATACGTATAACCCAAATTCGGGCCCATCAGGCGACGACCAACGTTTTGGTCAGTAAATTCCTGACCGATTCTCCCGGGGATATCCTTCTGGATTTCGCTGATGTCCTCCAGCTCGCCGTTTAGGCCGTAATATTCGTGTACCACGTTGTAGGAAGCGGGGGCCTGGACATAGCTGTTGGTGACCACGACCTCGGATTTGCCGGAATAGATCGTACAGCTATTGGTGAAATCCAGATGGAAGCCGGGGTCCTCATCATCCAAAGCGTATATAGAATATTCTCCAGCATATCCGGGTGTCAGGACAATCTCCTCTCCGGCTTTAAGCGCCACAGCCTGTTCGGCAAAGCCATTTGGGCCGGTAACGGTGAAGTGATATACCCGTTCAAGGTCTGCGGAGTCGGGCTTGGGCTTGCTGATGGTGATTTGACCGTCTGCGGTCGCCAGCGCACATGTAAGTATAGCCTTAGCCGTGGACGCGCTGGCGTAAGACTGCTTTCG
Organism: Clostridiales bacterium; assembly: GCA_009774055.1. Taxonomy (GTDB): domain Bacteria; phylum Bacillota; class Clostridia; order Oscillospirales; family Oscillospiraceae; genus Pelethomonas. Next base: position 4,922 of record VSNB01000190.1, on the reverse strand, counting down.
TATGGTGAAGGGCTGGGGGGAAGCGGTTTGAACGGTCTGCTCAACTGTGCATTGGCCCTCCGCAAGGCCGTCTACCTTTTTGGTATCTCCTGCTTTTAGTTCAATAGTTTGTTTTTTCCCTTTGGAATCAGTGACAGTATAGGAATACGTAACCTGGCCCGCTCCTGGAGTGGTGTCTGCAGGTTTGGAGATTTCCAGCCAGCCGCGGTCATCGATAGTTATTTTGTAGGCTACATCGCTTTTGTCGTAGATTTTGGAAACATCTTCCCATGTGTGTTCAACCCATTGTATTTTAAGCTTATATGCAGCCGAACTACTTAAATCCAATACACTTGTATAAAATCTATTCATCTGTGGAGTATAACTTCGAGGAGAAGAATACGTTAAATTTCCTTGTCGATTTTTTTGAGAGGTATAAGAAATTTTATTTTCTCCATTTAAAGTACCATAACAGAAAGTATATGTATCAACTGCAGTTAATTTTTTACCCGCATTATCGTATAATGGACCATATTTAATAGTATCTATATAGTCCCCTCCTGTTGTATAATAAGCGAATTTAGGGGTTGATTGATCTGGTGGAGTAAAACTGGTCTTGTATTTTGTTACTGTCTTATCTTTTGTATTAGGAACTGTTACTGTAAAACTGTCAGTACCCTTATAAATCTTCTCACTTGCATAATATGTCCCCGTTGACAAATGCTCTGAGGTGTACGTTTCTCCGGGAGCCAAGACCGTGGTTTCCCGTTCGTTATTTCCATATGGACCTTTCAGCGTGTAAATATGCGTCCGATCATCATTGGGCGCCGTAACGGAAAGCACCCCGTGATCTTTAGCGACGATGTTTATCTGGCGTGTCTCTCCTGCGCCTACATGAATATCGCGGTTGTCGACAGCCACAGAAAATCCTTTAGCAGAACCCAGCTGAACCACGGTATATGTACCAGCAGTCAAGCCGGATACCGTTTTCTTCTCTGTGCCGGAAACACGTATCGTTTCTTCATACCCATTGGGTCCAGTGATTTTATAGCCATAGCTGACGCCGGCGGCGGCTTGCTCTGGATCGGCAATCGAGACGGTGATGGAGCCGTTGTCCTTGGTGATTTCGACCTCCGCCTTTTGCCCAGGTACATTTGTGCTGCCGCTGTAGTTGACGTCAAGCTTGTAGCCGGGAATGTCGAGCTTGTCCAAGGTCTCTACCGCGCTGACGTAATAAGGGTTGCCAATATCCACAGTTGCCTCGCCTGGGCCGGTGATCGTCACAACTTTAGAGAACGGCTTTTCGTCCCCCGATTTTACAACTCCGCTGACTTTAAATTTGTAGGTTTGCTGGAAAGCTTCGGGCGGACTGCCCTCAGGCAGAACTTTACGGATGGTCAAAGTGTACGAGTTGTTCCCCTCCGCAAACGCCATGGTTCCCACCAGAAGCAGGGCAAGCAAAAGAAAGACGCTGAAATAAAATACTCGTCTCCCTTTCATGGCTGCTTTCATTTCTTGCAAGTCTCCTTTCACACAAATAATGCGTTTTGCCGGGTAATCTATCTATAAATGCGTTTCCGCATGGATTCTTCAAAAGACTGTTATGCTGACAGCAGGGTAAAGAAAAGATTATAAAGAAACGCAAGGGTAAAGCATCCGAACAGGAGCCGCAGGCCCCCTGCGGGGACCGGCTTTCCGTTTTGCCGGGGGTCGCCTGCCGCCAGCAGGATCAGGCCCGTGATCCCCAGGTAAAAGAAACTGGTATCCATCATATTGTGCAGGCCGAAGGCGGCAAGGCAGCTCTTGGTCCCGGATTTCTTTCGAAAAGCCCTGACCGCCAGCAGAACCAGCAGAGCCATGGCAATCCAGCCGAACTCGACGCCCGCGTGAAGCAGGACATTGTGGATATGCCAGGTATTGAAGTAGTGGTCGCCGTCCATCATGTTCAGCATCCGCCACTGATAGGGGCCCACGCCCAGCAGGGGATTCACCGTCAGGTACCGCAGGCCGCTGCGCATCATGTCCAGCCGTTCGGCGAAGGTAGCGGCGGCGCTGGGCCGGATGGCGACAGCGGCAGCGGCTACCAGCAGGCCCATAGCGGATATGGCTGCGGCCATGGGGCGGTACGCCTCCAGAAACGCCTCGAACTTCCGCCAGCACAGCGTCTCCGCCAGCAGGTAGGCCAAGACCGCCAGACAGGTCCAGGGCGCGCCGGTCCGCGACGCCGCCAGATACATCAGGATGCCGGAGCCAATCCCCAGACTGGCCTTCGCCAGTATCCGGCAGGCATACTGGAAGGTTTCCCGCCAGGAGGTCCGGCATTTTTTTTCGATCAGCAGAACCAGAACCCCCGCCGCCATAGCGGCAAAGCTGCCCATAGACAGCGTCAGCGCTAGGGCGAACAGCAGCAGCGGCTCCAACCATGCCAGCAGGGAGGAGCGGTTCCGGCTGTCCCCATCCCACCCCGAAGCGCAGTCCAGCAGAACAAACCATCCCACCACAAGGAAGATTCCCGTTGCGTTCGGGTTGTTCAGGACGCCACCTAGCCGCTTTGCGTTTTGCGCCACAGCAAAAAAGGTAAACTGTCCGATTCCAAGGACCGCTGCCGCTCCCGCCCAAAGGGCGCACAGCCGCTTCAGCATCCGCATTTCCCTGTCATTCAGACAGGCCGCCAGCAGATACATGACGGAAAAGATCAGCTGGGTGGGAGCGTAGCCGTAATAGGGGTTTCCATAAACCACCCATGCGGAAACCATATTGACAAAGTTATAGGCCGTCAGCGGAATGAAAATCCACAGATCGACCCGCGCAAAACTTTGGACGAACCCCACCGCGCACAAAAGCAGTCCCAGCAGGCTGACCACAAGCACATTGCCTGCGCCAGTCAGCGCCAAGATCGGCAGGGCAAAAATCAAGCAGACCACCACAAAATGATCCGTCAGGCGGTTGAACCACAGGCCCATCGTTTGAATTGCCATCCGCTCCTCTCCGCACCGGGAAATGCATTCTGTGTTTCGTTGGGTACCCAACGAAGAAAAGCACACGGTGTGCTTTTCTATAAACCTTGATTTCATAATATACCATGTATAGAATAACACACCAAGAAAAGGATTTCAACGGCTTCTTGGTAAAATTTTCATTTTGCCGCGGCGCGGCGAATTTTTTATTGACAACTGCCCCGCAATCTGGTATGCTTCGAACATACCAGGAGAATGTATAAGAGAAGGGGGCATATCAATGGCGCGGAACAAGTACCCGGAGGAGACGGTGGAGAAGATCCTGACGGCGGCCCGGCGGCTGTTTCTGGAGAAGGGGTATGAAAAGACTACCATCCGGGACATCGTGGACCAGCTGGGAGGTCTGACCAAAGGAGCGGTGTACCACCACTTCAAGTCCAAAGAGGAGATCATGAACGCCCTCACAACAAAAATGTTCTTTGACGACAACCCCTTCGAGAAGGTCCGGGGGAGGGAGGACCTCACCGGCCTGGAGAAAATGAAGGAGGTCGTCCGCCTGACCCAGGAGCCGGAGTGGTCCAGCCTCAGCCGCCAAAGCCTGCCACTGCTGAAGAATCCCCAGATGCTGGCCACGATCATCGAGGAGAACCGGACCATCGCCGCGCCCCTTTGGCTGGAGCTGATCGAGGAGGGGATGGCGGACGGCTCTATCCGCACGGAGTACCCCCGGGAGGCGGCGGAGCTGCTGACGTTGTTGGACACCCTCTGGATGGCTCCCACGATTTTCCCGGCTACCCGGGAAGAGGTGCTGCACAAGTTCCGCTGTGCGGGGGAGATCTTCGCCAATCTGGGCGTTCCGCTCATCGATGAGGAAATGCTGGAGCTGGCGGATAAGTACTTCCAGCTGCTTCCGCCGGAGCTCCTATAAAAGTCGCTTCCCAAGCGGCTTTTTTCCGGGGAATATACATTCGTTCGGTTGGTATGTAAACGGCGCAGAAGCGCCAAGACTTTTGTCGAGATACATACCTTTGAAAGGTATGTAAAAGGAGGAATGGACGATGAAAGAAAAGCTGTTTACCCGAAACTTCACCCTTCTGCTCCTGGGGCAGGTATTTTCCCTGCTGGGCAACGGGGCACTGCGGTTTGCACTGTCAATGTACGTGCTGGAGAAGACCGGCTCGGCGGCGGTATTCGGCACGCTGCTGGCAGTGAGCATGGTGCCTACGATTTTGCTGACGCCCTTCGGCGGGGTGCTGGCGGATCGGATGGACCGGCGGGTCATCATGGTGGGGCTTGACCTGGCTTCCGGAGCGGCGGTGCTGGCGGCGGCCGCGGCCTTCGCGGATGGCAGGGGGCTGGCCGTGACGGCGGCGCTGCTGATCGTCCTGTCCGTGCTGGGGGCCTTCGAGTCCCCCACGGTCCAGGCCTGCGTCCCCCAGATGCTCCACGGGGAGAACGTCCTGCGGGGCAACGCGGCGGTGAATCAGGTTGCCGCCGTTTCCGGACTGGTGACGCCCTTCCTGGGAAGTCTGCTCTACACAGCCTTCGGCGTTCGCCCGGTGCTGGCGGGAGCGGGGGCGTGCTTTCTGCTGACGGCGGGGCTGGAGCGTTTCATCCGCCTGCCGGAGAGTCCCCGGGGCCGGGGGCAGCGGCTGAGGGACATCCTCCGGGAGGACCTGCTGGGCAGCGCCCGGTTTCTGGCCCAGGAGCGGCGGGAGGTATTGGATTTGCTGTTGTTCGCCGCCGCAGTGGGGGCGTTGGTTTCCGGCGCGGCTATTGTGGGACTGCCGTATCTCATCCGCACCGGTTTGGGCCTCTCCGCCCGGCTCTACGGCGCGGCGGAGAGCGCCATGGGGCTTGCCGCCCTGCTGGGCGGACTGGCGGCGGGAGCGCTGGCGGCGCGCCTGCCCTTCCGGCGGCTCAACCGGCTGGTAACGGTGGTGGGAGGATGCTGCCTGCTGGGAGGCGGGGCCCTGCTGCTGCCGG
>VSNB01000019.1 GCA_009774055.1 Clostridiales bacterium | reverse complement strand
GATATTCGGGGGTTTTCCAGCACTTCCCCCGCCTCTCCCGGTTTATCCCGGTTTCTCAATTATCCTGTCCCCTTACAGTCAAGACCGCCGCGCCGTTTCACAGAATTGTTTCTGGTTACCTCCGCTTTTTTCGTATCACGTATGACTGCAGGCCCTTTTCACATCCGTTTTTCTCATAGAACGCCTCGACCCCAGGCTGTGCGCCGAAATACAGCATAGTGGGCGCGCTATCTCTGGCAAGCTGCAAAAGCCTGCTGCCAATGCCCCGCCTCTGATATTCCGGAAGGACAAGCAGTTCAGTGATCGTCCCGAAATAGCACCCATCGGTCAGAATACGCAGACAGCCCACCAGCCGTTCTCCGTCATAAGCCGTAATGTTGATGGTTTTTGATAACGCGTCCTGGGTTCTCTCCATATCGTAATTCCCCGGCCATACCTGGTTGACAAATTCTATGAACATGGTGGCCTGGAGCTCCCTGTCGTCTGCTCTGTATTCCATAGGCATGTCCCTCCGCCGGTCATCCGATTCCGCCTGCGATGAACATCGCATCCCCAAAGGAGAAAAACCGATACCGCTCCCTGACCGCCTCCTCGTAGGCCGCCAGCACATGCTCCCGGCCCGCCAGGGCGGACACCAGCATGATAAGGGTGCTCTCCGGCAGATGGAAGTTGGTGATGAGCGCGTCCATCACCTTGAACCGGCAGCCGGGATAGATAAAGATGTTGGTCCACCCGGCCCTGGCCTTCATGTGCCCGTCCTCCTCCGCCCAGCTCTCGATCGTCCGGCAGGAGGTGGTGCCCACGCAGATCACCCGCCCCCCCGCTGCCCTGGTGCGGTTGATGAGGTCCGCCGTCTCCTGAGGGACAACGCAGTACTCGCTGTGCATGTCATGGTCTGTGATCTCCTCCTCCTTCACCGGGCGGAAGGTCCCCAGACCGACATGGAGGGTCACATAGCCGATGTTCACGCCCATGGCCCGGACCTCTTCCATCAGCTCTTTGGTAAAATGCAGGCCCGCCGTAGGCGCGGCGGCGGAGCCGGTTACGCGGGAGTACACCGTCTGATACCGCTCCCGATCCTGAAGTTCCGCCTTGATGTAGGGCGGCAGGGGCATCTTCCCCAGCCGCTCCAGCACCTCCAGGAATATTCCCTGGTAGGCAAAGCGGACCAGCCGGTTGCCGCCCTCCACCTCGCCCACAATCTCGCCTGTCAGCTCCCCGGCTTCCCCGAAGGACACCTTCGCGCCGGCACGCAGCTTTTTCCCCGGACGCACCAGGCATTCCCAGACGTTGTCCCCCCGGTCAATGAGCAGCAGCGCCTCGCAGGCCCCGCCCAGGGTTCCGTCCGCACGGACCCGGCTGCCCAGCAGCCGGGCAGGCAGCACCCGGGAGTCGTTCATAATGAGGCAGTCTCCCGGACGCAGCAGCGACGGCAGCTCAAAAAAATGCCTGTGTTCCCACTTCCCTGTTTCTTTGTCCAGAGCCATCAGCCGGGAGGCATCCCGACGCTCAATGGGCGTCTGGGCGATGAGCTCAGGGGGGAGGTCGTAATAAAAATCATGTGTTTTCACTGGCTCTTCCTTTCCGGAGCTGCGCTTACCAAAAGTAAGCGGTCAGCCCCGCATCCTTACAGGATTTCATTTTCATTGTTTGATAAAAAGCATTGGCGTTCCCGTCAGAGGCGTCTGTCATCAGTGCAAACATGCGGACATGCCGGTATGCTTCCCTGGCCTTCCACAATAAATCTCTCCCGATTCCCTGACGCCGGTACGGCCTGTCCACGATCAGATCCTGTACATAGACGATGTGCGCCCCATCCCCTACGCACCGGACAAACCCGACCAGCATACCATTCCGAAACGCGCCGAGAACGTAGAGCGACATGGCAAAGGCCCGCGCAAGCTTGTCTGGGCCGCCAAGGTAGGCCGTCCAGCCGGCATCCTCGTACAGCGCCTGCACACGGGACAGCTCCTCCGCTCCAAATTCACGGTACTCTATCATCGTGCGCTTTCCGCCTCCCGCCCGGAAATTCTTTCCAGCGTGATGCCTGTATAGTAAAACAGCAGGATATCCTCATATGTGTATCCCTGCTCCGCCATGGCCTTGGCGCCATACTGGCTCATGCCTACGCCATGGCCCCAGCCGGAGCCGGTGATGGTGATGCCCGTCCCGCCGGAGGCCGCGCTGCCAGGGGCGCGCAGGACAGATGTACCGGATGCAGTAATGGCGTACACGGCCCCGCCGCTGAAAAGCCCCGTCCGTCCGCTGCCGGAGATGGCGTATACGCCGTCCATACTGGCAAGCCTGCCGCCGGAGCGGTTGACGGACCAGCCAGCGCTTCCGCCGCTGCCGGTGATGGTAAAACGCATACTCTTAGTCCCCAGAACCTTCCGGCACGCCTCCTTGGTGAGAACTACGGTCCTCCCCGCCGTATCCCGGAAGGTTACCTCTGCCACATTCCCCGTAGGCGTGGTCCCGGAAACCCGGGCGGAGGCTACTGCGCCAATTGCATACCCCTGCTTTTTCAGCAGGCTGGTCAGCTGGCTCCAGCTGTACTGCATGGTATAGTCATACCCGGGAATGTAGGTCAGCTCCTCGTAGGGGTCCGGTTTCCCCACCAGGTAGGGCTGGCTGTTGCCCCATACGTTTACCGGAGCCTCCGACGCGCCGCCGTTGCTGGAGCAGTAGTAGGTTTCCGCGTAGCGGCCGTTGTAAAAGGCCGCGATCCCCGCCGTCTCCTCCACAGCCCGGTCTGACACGGCGCCGGCCTGGCCCGCGCCCCGATAAACCTGACAGCAATCAGTATTGCACACGTCGAAGCGGTCGGTCCCATAGTGCCGCGAGGGCAGCAGGGCGTAGGTCCGGGCGCAAACCGCCTGGGCCTTCAGCGCCTCCAGGGGCCAGTCCGCGCTCATTTCATAGGGCAGAACCCCCTTGACATAATCGTCCAATCCCACCACGTTGATCACGTTGACCTTCCCGCCGCTGGGGCGGAACTCAAACCCGCCGTACCAGCGACAGTCCTCGAAACGGGTCTGGGCATTCCCGCCCGCTCCATCCGGCATAATGCCCAGGGCCTTCCCTCCGGAGCAGTCAAATCGGAACAGGACTCTGCTGGAATCCGCCGCTGTGACCACCAGCCCACCGCCGGATACGGCGATGGCCAGCCGCTCCTCCTCCACCCGCTCCATTTTATGGAACGCACGGGTTTCCTCATCGAACCAGCCCAGGGAAAAGCCGCCGCCCTGGACGCTCTCCAGACTGGCGGAGGAGAGTGCCGTGCCGCCGTAGCGAAGCCCCACCTTCAGTATGTCCTCCGCGGCGCGGGCAGAAACGCCCAATGTGACCGCAGTCAGCAAACAAAGAAAAAAAGTGCATAAAAACTTCTTCATGAAACCTCCAAGCAGGGAACAAACGGTTGACATGGTACAAAAAATATGGTATGAAAATACGGTACCCTGTTGAGGGACGCCGCATACTATGCTACAGTATACACGGGGCCGGTGGTTTTTTCAACCCAGGAATCGACAGTTTTCCCTCTCAAGCCCCTGCCAAGTCCTGGGCGGGCAGCCAATTCCATCCTGCCGGCTGGCTGTAAGAATCTACAACCACAGTCGTTGAACGCCGTCTGGCCGGATCTTCTGCCCAGACCGCGTTCCACGTCTATAAATACAGGTCCTAAATGGCAAATAAATTCTGGAGGTACTAGAAATATGAAAGAATATCGCGTTGGAATCATCGGGGCCACCGGCATGGTGGGCCAGCGCTTCGTTACCCTCATGGAGGGCCATCCCTGGTTTAAGCTTACCGCCCTGGCCGCCAGCGGCCGCAGCGCGGGAAAGACCTATGAGGAGGCCGTTGCCGGCCGCTGGGCAATGACCTCTCCCATTCCTCAGGAGGCCAAATGCCTGGCGGTGCTGGACGCCCAGGCGGACGCGGAAAAGCTGGCCGGCATGGTGGACTTCGTGTTCTGCGCCGTGGACATGAAGAAAGAGGAAATTCAGGCTCTGGAGGAGCGGTATGCCCGGCTGGAATGCCCGGTCGTCTCCAACAACAGCGCCCACCGCTGGACCGAGGACGTGCCCATGGTGGTGCCGGAGATCAACGCCGACCACATCCGTCTCATTGATGCCCAGCGCAAACGCCTGGGCACCAGCCGGGGCTTTATCGCCGTGAAGAGCAACTGTTCCCTCCAATCCTACGTTCCCGCCCTGCACCCCCTGCGGAAGTATGGGCTGGAGAGGGCCCTGGTCTGTACATATCAGGCCATTTCCGGCGCGGGCAAAACTTTTGAACGCTGGCCGGAAATGGTAGACAACTGCATTCCCTATATCGGCGGCGAGGAGGAGAAAAGCGAGCGCGAGCCCATGAAGCTGTGGGGCGCGGTAGAGGATGGCAGGCTGGTTCTGGCCCAGAGCCCCGCCATCACAGCCCAGTGCTTCCGGGTGGCCTGCCAGGACGGTCATATGGCGGCCTGCTTCATGAAGTTCAAAGACGGCTGCAAGCCCTCTGAGGAGCAGATCAAAGCCGACTGGGCCAATTTCTCCGGACGGGCTCAGGAACTCCGGCTCCCCTCCGCCCCCAAACAGTTCCTCCACTATTTCGAGGAGCCCGACCGCCCCCAGACCCGGCTGGACCGGATGCTGGAGAATGGCATGGCGGTATCCGTGGGCCGTCTGCGGCCTGACACCCAGTATGACTACAAGTTTGTCTGCCTCAGCCACAACACGCTCCGGGGCGCGGCCGGCGGCGCGGTGCTGCTGGCGGAGCTGCTGTGCGCGGAGGACTATATCTGAAATCGCTGCCGCTCCCCTTTCATCCGCATTGACAACAGGCGGTCAACGTGGTATAAAGGAGAGGAAGGAGGGATCGTCTTGAAAAAGTATGAAAACATGATGGAGGCGTTCGTGGAGGAAGAGCTGCAGGTCATAAAAGACAGCCTGGGCTGCTGCACCTGTGAACAGTGCTTGAACGACATTGCCGCCTACGCACTGAACCAGCTGCCGCCCCGGTATGTGGTAACTTCCATCGGTGGTGCAATCAGCAAAGCGGATACTATGCGTATCCAACACCTGACCGACGTGCGCACCGCACTGCTTCAAGGGGCGCAGATCGTAAAGGCGTCTCCCCGGCACTGAATGCCTTTGCGCCAATCGCTATAAGCCTGGCAGCAAATAAAGACCGAACGATAAAAATCGTTCGGTCTTTTTGTCTTGTCGCCACATTGCGCCGGCGTGTTCTCAATTCAGCCGGAATACCCGCAGCGCTTCCCGGAGGCGGACCGCCCGCTCCCGGAGAAGTTTGGCGGACAGGGCGGTACGGGAAGCGGACAGCTGATCCTCCGCCCCAATGGCGGAGAGACGGACGGCCTGCCGGACAGCGGCCTCCGCCGCCCCGACGTCCCGCGCCTCCTCCGCGGCAGCGGCAGAGAGCCTCTGCAGCTCCTGGCCGCTGCCGGATACGCCGGTCAGCTCCTGGGACGCCTCCGAAGCCAAAGCGGAACCCTCCCGGATGGTCCGGTCCATTTCCCCTGCAAAGGCGGCGGCGTCCTGTGCCGCCTGGGCGCTGCGGGAGGCCAGAACCCGCAGTTCGCTGGCCACCACGGCAAAGCCCCTGCCGTTGACTCCGGCCCCGGCGGCCTCCACGTAGGCGCTCCGGGCCAGAACACTGCACTGAAAAGCGGTCGCCTCCATGGCCTTGACGATCTTCCCTACCTCTACGGCGCATTCTCCGATTCTCTCTACCGCGTCCGTCAGCTCCTCCAGCTTCCCGGTATACACCTCCAGACGGCGGCAGAGCTCCCCCGCTTCCCCGCTGACCTCCTGTGCGCCGCCGGCCCTGGCTTGAAGGGTCCTGGTCAGCCGCTCCAGAGCCCGGGACAGCTCTTCCCTGTCCTGGCGGCGGTCCTGTCCGCTGCGGGCCAGCGCCTGGGCCTCCTGCTCCAGCTCCTCCAGCTGGCCCCCCAGCTGGTCCATAGCACTGCGGGCGGAACCGATGGCCCCCCGCAGCTTCTGGGACATGCCGTCCAGGGCCAGACAGGCCCCGCCGCATTCCCCGCTTCTGCCGCAGGGCAACCGGGCGGTCAGATCTCCGCCGGCAATCCGATTCAGAACCTCCTCCATTTCCAGTAGGCAGTTACTGCTGCGGGTTCCCAGATCTCCCGCCGCGTCCAGCAGGGCGGCGGCTTCCTCCGAGGTGCGGGGGATGCCCGCCAGGGAAACGGAGTGGTCCCCGGCGGCAGCAAGAGAGACAGCCTGCGCCGCCTGGACGACGGGATCAAGATAGCGGCAGCATATCCATCGGATAAAATAAACTGCGCCGCCGCCGGACAGCGCAAAAACCACCAGGGCGGCAGCGACCAGCCAGGCGGCACCCCCGGCCTCTGCCGCCGTGGGCCGCGCCGCCGCAGCAGCCAGAGCGGTCAGCAGGGCGCAGAGCGCCAGCGCGCCAACGGCCAGAGGCCGGAATACGCGGGCAGTCAGACGTTTCGTTTTTCCCAACCGTATGCCCCCTTCGCAGTTCTTGCCTTTTATTGGTATTGTAGCACCGCGCACGCTAAAATGCAAGGAGCATATCCATCGCGCCGCCAATTTCCGATTGCTTCTTCCGGCAGATTCTGCTATAATTTCCCCACAAAATACAAATACGAGAACCGGTCCATTGGACCGGGCGGAGGCATACGATGAAAACTGGGATTGTGGATGTGGGCGGTGGGCTGCGGGGCGTATACGCCGCCGGCGTGTTTGACTGGTGCATGGATCGGGACGTTTGGTTCGATCTGGTCATCGGCGTATCGGCGGGCAGCGCCAACGCCGCGTCCTACCTGGCCCGGCAGAGGGGCCGGAATTACACTTTTTATACCGAGTACGCTCTGCGCAAGGAATACATGGGGGCAAAAAACGCCCTGACCAGGCGGTCCTACGTGGACCTGGACTATGTGTACGGTACGCTGAGCCGTTCAGACGGAGAAAACCCTCTGGACTTCCAGTCGCTCCTTGACAACCCCACGGAGCTGCTGGTGGTGGCAACCAACGCCTTGACTGGCAGCGCCAGATACTTCGGTAAATCCGATCTGGCGCAGGACCGCTACGATATCTTTAAGGCATCCTCCGCCATCCCCTTCGTCTGCCGTCCCTATGTGGTGGACTGGCTGCCCTACTACGACGGCGCGCTGGCCGACCCGGTGCCGGTGGAAAAAGCGTTCCAGTGCGGGTGCGACAAGGTGGTGCTCCTCCTCACCCGGCCTGCGGACAAGCCCCGGGGGCCGGGAAAGGATGCTCTTCTGGCGGATATGATCCAACGCCGCTACCCCTTCGCGGCCCGGAAGCTCCGCACCAGGGTGGAGCGGTACAATGCCGGCGTGGAGCTGGCAAAGAAGTACCAGGCGGAGGGCCGCGTCCTGATAATCGCTCCGGATGACCTGTGCGGGGTGAGCACCCTGACTCGGGACCGCGCTGCGCTGATGCGCCTGTATCAAAAGGGCCGCCGGGACGCGCAGGCCATCGCCTCCTTCCTGGTCTGACAACAGAGGCCAGTTCCCGCCTACACATGTCTTTTGTATATAAGGTACAAAAAATCTCTGGACAACGCTGGATAAATATGGTATTATAAACGAGCTAATATATGTACCAGCCCCGTTCTCACGAGAAAAGGAGGTAACCCATGGAGCCTAAGTTCTTTAACATTCCCGTATGCGTAGGCGATGTTACGCTGCGCGTGGCCCAAGGCCACTTTGCCACCAGAAACAGCCATACCAACTACTTCATCGACGTAACCCGGCAGCAGTCCTGCCTCCAGGAGGCAGACGCCGTGGCCCAGCAGCTGGCACAGCGTCTGGCATCCTCTACCATGGTGGATACCATCCTGTGTATGGACGGCACCCGTGTCATTGGCACCTGCCTGGCCCGGAAGCTGACGGAATCCAGCTATAACTCCGTCAATTCCGGAAAAGAGATCTATCTCCTGCGCGAGAACGTCAGCGCCGGCGGCAAGCTTATTTTCCGGGAGAACGCCCGCTTCATGCTGGAGGGCAGGAACGTTCTGCTCCTCCTGGCTTCCATTACCACCGGCAGCACGGTGGAAAAGGGCATGCGCTGCGTCCAGTATTACGGCGGCAGCGTGGCCGGCGTGGCTTCCATTTACAGCCACCTTAAGGAGGTCAGCGGTACGCCGGTGGTATCCCTCTTCGACACCGAGGACCTGCCCGGGTACGCCAGCTATCCCCAGCAGGACTGCCCCCTGTGCCGGGAGGGCAAGGAGGTAGACGCCATTATTGACAAATACGGATACGAAAAGCTGTGATACATCCCATGAAAAGTCCGGCGGCTTGATGCCGCCGGATTTTTGCGCCGCCGGCCTTTCAAGACAAAATAGTGCAGCATTGGACAGGACTTTTCTGATACGGACGGTTATAATCAGTACAAACGAGGAGGAGCAGAGAGGTGTCAATCCAACATATCCAACAGGCAATTTGCTATATGGAGCAGCATATCTGCGAACCTATCCAGTATGCTGACGTAGCAGAGAGCGTACACATGTCCAACTACAATTTTCACCGCACCTTCAGCTTTATCGTGGGTATGACGGCTATGGAATATATCCGGAAACGGCGTCTCACCCTGGCCGCTCAGGAGCTTCAGGATACGGACATTTCCGTGCTCGATGCCGCTTATAAATACGGCTATGAATCCCCGGAAAGCTTCTCCAAAGCCTTTTCGCGGTTCCACGGCTCCACGCCGAAGCAGGCCAAAAGAAAGGGTGCGAAACTTCGTCTGTTCAATCCCCTCGTCATCAAAATCACATTGGAAGGCGGCAATATTATGGATTACAGGATGGAACACAGGGAGCGGCAGCAGTTTATCGCGTTGGTCAGGTCCTTTCCCAATGAGATCATCAACGATGACAGCGACCACAGCATCCCTGACTTCTGGGCAGAATGCGCTGAAAAAGATCTGATTGAACCCATGAAGAACCTTCGCGCCGAAGGGAAACGGGATCTCTATGGGCTGTGCAGCCCTGTCAGGGACAACAAAACCCATTTCTGTTATGGTATCGGCATACTCCTAGACGGGGACACAGATGCTTCCCAAGCGGAACAGTTTATCCGCAGCGGCTATACCATCTGGCAGACGGACCCGGCGGATTATGCCGTGTTTCCATGCATCGGTCACGATGGCGACTGCTTAGGCGAGGTCTGGAGCAAGTTTTTCAAGGAATTTTCTCCGCAGACGGGATATGCGCAGACGGATGGCACAGACTACGAAATATATTTCGAGCACAGCAAAAAGGACTTGTTCTGCGAGCTGTGGGTCCCGGTCAAAAAGGACTAACTGCATTCCAGCGCATTTTCGACGCCCTCCACCGCTGGTTATCACGGCGGTGGAGTTTTTCTCTTTTTATAGTATATTTAGCAGTTTTTAAAAAGTCAGGTTAACACAGAAATCACTTGGCGCTATCCATCAGTTCGGCTAATCGGAATTTAGGAGTGAAAAATGAACAGACCTATTACAACATTGTTTATGCTGATGTCAGTTGACGGAAAAATAAGCACCGGCGCAGCGGACGATTTGGATGTAGATAAGGATTTTCCCCAAATTGCAGGGGTTAGAGAAGGCCTGCACCAATATTATGAAATAGAGCGAACAACCGATTTATGGACGCTCAATTCCGGTCGCGTCCAAGCTAAAATCGGCGTCAATACAAAGAAAATACCAAGCCGAACGACTGTATCCTTTGTGGTAATAGATAACAACCATTTGAATGAAAATGGCATACGATATTTTTGCGCTTTATCAAAAACGTTTGTGTTGATTACGTCAAATGCCGATCACCCAGCATTTGGCGTAGAGGAGCGTAATTTCCATATCATATATCAAAAAGAATTATCGCTTGAAAATGCACTGATAGAGCTCAAATCAAAATATGGCTGCGAGAGAATAACGATACAAACCGGCGGGACCCTAAATGGCTTATTTCTTCGTGAAAAGCTGTTTGATTACGTTGATATTGTTGTTGCTCCCGTTTTGATTGGCGGCAAGGATACATCTACTTTGGTTGATGGTAAATCCTTACTTTCACAAAAAGATCTGTCAAAATTAGGCGTACTGAAGATGCAGGAATGTGTGATGTTGGAGAACTCATATCTACGACTGCGTTATGAGGTGGTTCGCTGATAAGCATAAGACCATCGGGCGGTTACCTGCATAGGGTAATCGCTCACTTGCGATATTTTGACGGAGTATTTTGCCAGATGGCACGGAGCAGGCCAAGAGGAACGGTGCAAAACACAGACCAAAAAGCGCTGGAATTTCTGTTGCAGAAATTTAGTCACCCTCCACCGATGGTTATCACGGCATCGGAGTCTTTCCTTTGTTATACGGACTCCTCAGTGAAACTCGCTCCCTTCCTGCCAGTAGGAGACGGGAGTACCGTATTCCGCCATCATCGCAGCCATATTCTCATGATGCAGCGCGCTTGCATCCAGCTGTGCACTCATAGCGATAGCAAGAATATTAACCAGGGAGGCAGCGGCGGTAACAGAAAGAGAGTGAGCTCCGCCATCCGCCTTGCACAGCAGCAGTTTTTCCGCATATGCCGCCACAGGGGCGGAAGGTCTGTCTGTAATGCAGATAATCTTACAGCCTTTTACCTGGGCACACTGAGCAATGCCTTTAATGGTAGACAAGTAATTGGGGAATGTGAACAGTACAAATACATCCTCCGGCACAGCACTCTCCAGAATGCTGGGCAGCAGACTGTAGTTTTCAAACGTGAGCACGGTGCTGTCCCGCTGTAGGGCGGTCAGCCGGTGCTCAAATATTTTAACCGCCCACAGAACAAGCCCGAAGCCCGCAAGATAGATCTTTTTCGCCCTGCACAGCAGATCCGCCGCCTCCAACAATGTCTGAATGTCCAGCTCCTGATAGGTGGAAGCAAGAAGATTCATTTCTTCTTTTATCAGCCGCCCCAGGTAGGACTGCAGATCGGATGCGCCTGTCCTCCCGGATGCCGATGCAGGCCGAAATTGTAAAGGATACATCTTATTGTGATGGTGCGCTTGGAGGCTTTTTTTCAGCCCAGCATATCCGCTATAGCCCAAAACACGCGAAAAACGCAGCACAGTGGCCGGCGTCACGTCGGCCAGCTCGCACAGCTCTTGAATAGAAAGGAATACCGCGATGTCCCGCTTCTGCAGCAGGACATCGCTGATCTTTTTCTGTGATTTACTGAGACTGGGATAAAGCTCTTGAATGATCTCGATAGGATTTCTTCCCCCGCCCTCCAGCATGGTCCCCTGATCCGACATAATCAATTTTGTACTCCTCAAATTATAATCTGCCAGAAGGACCGGCCCGACAACCGAGCGCACCTGCACACATCTGACAACTGCATTATATATCCCCAAAATGCTTTTTGCAATGAAAAACGCAGAATTTTTATGGGATACCCATCATACGCCATCTTTCTTCGAAAAATAGGGCGTAAAGCGGAATAGAACTTCTCCATTATGGAAAAATCCATTTCGCTCAAATTAAAATTTAAAAATTATATATAAAATTATAATTTTTGCTATTTACATTTAGATATTTTTATGATATTATCATTTTTATAGTAATGCATTGCTAAATAATCATAGGAGATGATTTGTTTATGGGGCTTATCAAACCGTACAACGGCTATAAGGGATACAGCTATCTTACTCCCGGTGAAGACTACCATGCATTTGAACTTCTCGATATAGGCGACGGACTATTTCCGCAGCATCCAATTCCCTTGGATGTCCAGCAGGAAGAGCGGGCACTCCGGCTGGCTGAGGAGCTGATCTTTATCTCACTGCACGACCATCCCAATGTACGCCCGAAGGATATGTTTCAGTATTATCGTGCCTACTGTAAAGAGGGCCGGGGCGTATACGATTATGAGGCGCTTTCCAGAAGCTATTGGGACTGCATCTTTGACAATATGCTGGACGGCGGCTGCAACATGCACTCGAAATGTGGCTGGAAATGGACGGAAGTTATTGAAGACATCGGTAAACGCTCCTGCGATATCATGCACCAGGACATGGTGATCCGCTGTGAGAAGGTGGATGATATTTACCGGGCCCACCGAGAACACAAGATGGCAATGGTCCTCGTGATCGAGGGTGCAGGTCCTATTGAGAACGAGCTTGACCGAATTGAGATCCTCTACGGCCTGGGCGTTCGACAGATGGGAATTACTTATAGCGAGTCCAACTACCTGGGAACGGGATGCAAGGAGCCCTACGAAGGAGGCCTGACTGTATTCGGGCGCAAGGCCGTAGAACGCATGAACAAGGTTGGTATGCTCATCGATGTCTCCCACTCAAGTGACCAGACTATGCTGGACACGATCGAGTGCAGTACAAAGCCTGTGATCATCTCTCATGTGGGAGCAAAGAGTGTATGGAACGCCAAACGCATGGCTAGTGACGATGTTCTGCGGGCATGTGCGGATAAGGGCGGCATCATCGGCATCGAAGCGGCTCCGCACACTACGATTTCTAAGGCGCACCCAGTGCATAACATTTACTCTGTCATGGACCACTTTGAATATG
Organism: Clostridiales bacterium; assembly: GCA_009774055.1. Classification (GTDB taxonomy): domain Bacteria; phylum Bacillota; class Clostridia; order Oscillospirales; family Oscillospiraceae; genus Pelethomonas. The sequence goes on along the minus strand of VSNB01000019.1, from coordinate 8,555 downwards.
TAAAGAATTTGGTCGGGATCGATCATGTTTCTTTCGGTCCGGATGTTACCTATGCGGATCACTGCGCGGTGCACAAGATCATTTCCCGGGAGCTGGGAATCGCAGAGACGCATATTGATTGCCAGGAGGTCCCTTATGTGGCGGGGATCGAGAACCCCACCGAGGCCAGTCACAATATCCTCCGCTATTTGATCAAAGCTGGGTACAGCGACAAAGACATCGAGAAAGTCATGGGCGGCAATACACTGCGGGTATTGAAAGAGGTCTGGGCCTGACCACGCTGCGGAACCGTTCGAGGGCAGCCATATCCCAGCAGGCCGACATGCAGACTAGAGAAAGGAGGAACGATCAATTGTGAAGCTACTGTTTATCGTACCCGGAGAAGGGTTATCGGAACAGGAACTCACACGGAGAAGGATGGTGCTGCAGCAGCATTCCTTTTCCGGAACAGAGATACACATAAAGAGCTGCCGGAACGGCGTCCGGTCTATTGAGTCCTATTATGAGGATGCGCTGGCGGCTCCCGCCGTCATTGAGGAGGCCATCCAGGCGGAGGCGGAAGGCTATGACGGTGTGATCATCGGGTGCGCAGGCGACCCCGGACTGTATGCGATCCGGGAAATGGTCCGCATTCCCGTTGTAGGCCCCGGGGAAAATGCTGTTCATCTGGCCTCAACATTGGGAAGGGCCTTTTCAATTATCGCGATTGTGGACAACTGCGTCCCCCGCCACCACCAGCTTGTCCAACGAGCAGGCATCGCGCACACCCAGCTCGCCTCGATCCGGGCGGCAAACGTGTCCGTCCTGGATATCGCAAAAGGCCCGGATATTGCCAAGCGGCGAGTAACGGAGGAAGCAAGGCATGCGCTGACCTCGGATGGCGCAGACTGCATTATTTTAGGCTGCCTCTCTCTGGCCTTCGCTCTTTTCGACCGTGAACTGGCACAGGCGTTGGGCGTTCCGGTCATCAATCCGGCGCTGGCAGCGCTCAAGCAGCTGGAATCCCTGGTTTCGCTGGGCGTCAGCCACAGCAAGGTGGCATATCGCCTCCCGCCCAAGTTCAGAAATTCTCCGTCCGCTGTTTAAAAAGTTAATTCAACAGTCTATACCCTCCCAAATATGAATGAAAAGGAGACTGCAGCTATGAAAAAATATAAAGTTCCCAAGCTGCCGGTGGTATCTATCATATTGATGATGATCTTCCTGGTGGGCGGTTCTCTGTTGATCGCCGTCAAGGGTGCGCCGGTCTACTCGTTTGGCCTGGATCTGCCCAGTCTGATCGTCTGCTTCCTGTCTTATCTTCTCATTGCTGGCGGTGCGTTTTACTACGCATTCTTTGAGAAAACGGATTAGAATCAGTCGAACGATTTTGTTTGCAGCGAATAGTCAGAAGGAGGTATATGATGGCATATCTATTCATCTTGATCATCTATTTTATCCTGATGTTCCTCGTTGGAATTTTTTTCGGAAAGAAAAACAGATCGGAGGGCGACTACTTCCTGGCTAAGGACAAGCTTCCTCCCGCAGTGATTGGCTTCTCTTTTTCCGCCACACAGATGAGCGGCAGCACCTACATGGGCGCAATTGGAACCCGCCGCACTACCGGCATCCCTTACGTGCCCTGCGGTGTGTCCTCCGCCTCAGCGCCATGGTTCTGCTATATCCTTGTGGGAGATCGCATCCGGCGGCTCAACGCCAGAGTGGAATGCCTCACTATGGCTGAAGTGTTCGAAAAACGCTTTGGCAAGCTGGCGGGACTCATTGCGGCAATCATCATGCTCATCTGCTCCATCCCAAGCGTGACCAGCCAGTTCCAGGCGGCAGGCGGCGCGTTTGAGACTATCCTCGGTATTCCTTATCTGACTGCATTGCTGATCTTCGGTGGCATCGTAGTGGTCTACACAATCGTAGGCGGAATGTTTGCCGTTGCCTGGACCGATCTGGTACAGGGCGCATTAATGATCGGCGGCTTCCTTATTCTTGCGCCGCTCACTGTGTGGAAGGCTGGAGGATTTTCCAACATTTTTCACTCCTACGCCGCCTTCAATCCTGCTGGAGCGTCCTTTGCCTCTGGCGGAAAGCCTTTAATCTGGATGATCTCTGGATTCCTGGTGTGGGGATTCTTCCAGATCGGAGGCCAGCCTGCGGCGGTAACACGGTTTTTGTCCACCACCAATGACAAGACGATGAAGCGGGCTTTATTCTATTCCGTTTTGTTCCAATGCTTCATTTACTTAAGCGGCAGTATCATTGCTCTGGGCTCCGTCATACTGATCCCGACAATTGAGAAAGCGGATATGATCATCCCCACGCTGTGCATGGAGTATCTGCATCCTTTGGTCGGCGGCACAGTGATCGCGGCTGCGCTGGGTGCGATGATGAGCACGGTAGACAGTATCATCCTAATGTGCAGCTCTCTTTTCGTTGTCAATATTTTAGGAAAGGGCTTCGGTGTTAAGGATCAAAAAAAGCTGTCCTTCTGGGGGAAAGCGATTGTGGTGATTGTTGGGGCCCTTGGAATGCTGATCGCTATCGATCCTCCCGACAGCATCCTATGGATCATTACCACCGGCTTCAGTATCATGGCATCTGCCTTTACATTTCCTCTGCTCGCAGCGCTGTGGTGGCCCCGAAGTACAAATGCCGGAGGTGTAGCTGGAATGGCGGGCGGCGCTGCGGCAGCTGTCTTCTGGTATGTGCTCAGCTATATTCAAAACGGCTCTTTGAGCAATTTTGCCGGCGGATGGTGGCCCGCGATCGTAGGCAGTATCGTCTCGCTGGTCCTTGTTGTCGCCGTCTCCTTGCTGACAGCCCCCTCTAGTGACGAAACCCTGGAATTATTCTACGGGGAAGCGGCTGTAAACGATTAAAAAATGGCCTGGGGACATTATTCCAGCAGAAGGAGGGATGCAAGATATGACAATACCATGCGCCATGGTCAGGATAACCCCGGAACAGGCGGCGGCAGCTGCATGCGCTGAACATCCGGACCTTATCACCAGAATCTCCTGGCTGATTGTCCCCAAACTGCGACGCGAAACACGTCTCCTGCAACTCTCTCTCTTCTACTGCAAATACTATATTGTCTGGGGTACCGTGTCTGGACCGCAGGGGAAATGCGTACGCTGTACAGCGGCCATGAACAGTGCGCTGAATCTTGTGCGGAAGGTGGTGGGAACACCGGAAACATCGGATCAGGATATTGATTCCGGCCAGATCGTACAGGATCAATATACCATAGGGCAGGCGGAGGAAAAGATCAGAGAATTCATGGTACGTTCTTCATACAAGATGCTGCGGGGACTGGGGCGCGTTTCGGTGGAATGCGTGGAGACAGCCTACCGTCCCTATTATATGTGCCTCTGTGAGAAAAACGGAAAAATCTACCGCCGCGTTGTGGATGCAACGTTGGGAGAGCGGGATTATCTCCTGGAATATCAATACAAGCATTTGAAATTTCTTAGTGCGCCAACGGAATAAAGGCCGAAATTCATATCCAGATACCTAAACGGATTGTTTTACGCAAAGGATACAGGAAAACCACCGGCTAAGCCGGTGGTTTTCCTGTATCCTTTGCCGCCCTACACCTCCCTCCGTCCTCTTCTCTCCGTGGGAAGGTACAGGCACAGCGCACTGCGGTCGTCGTCTCCCCGCCGCCGCTGGTACGCCTCCCGGAGAATCAGGCTTGTCAGCACATTGGGGTCCTCCCCCTGCCAGCCCGCCAGCAGGTCCTGGACCCACTGGTCGTCCCCGGCATCAGCCACGCCGTCGCTGATCATCAGCAGGAACGTATTCTCCTCCAGGGGAAACCGGATGGCCTGAGGCTCGGCGTCGGACTCCTGAAGCCCGGCGGGCAGGGACGCACCCGCCAAGCGCCGGACGGAGCCCTTCCGCTTGATGTAGGTGGGGGCCGCGCCGTATTTGTACAGCGTCGCCTGCTTCGCGGCGAGGTCCGCCGCCAGCAGGTCGATGGTAGTAAAGCTCCCCTGTTCGTCGCTGCGAAGGTTCAGCGCAGAGTTCAGCGTCCGCAGGGCGGGCTCCGGAGCGATGCCCGCCTGGAGAAACTGCTCTAAAAGCCGCAGGGTCATCTGGCTCTCCCGCTGGGCCTCCCTGCCGCTGCCCATGCCGTCGCTGAGGATCAGGTATAACATTCCCCCTACCCGGAACCAGGTCATGCTGTCTCCGCACAGACGCTGTCCCTCTTTGGGCTCGGAGCCCAGAGCCACCTCGTGGCACAGCTCCCGCCCGGTAGCCGCCGGAACCTCCGCGGACGCCATGGCCTGGGCCACCAACTCCCCCAGCTGGGCGTACTGGCCCCGGCTGCGCTCCCGCTCTCGGTCCAGCTGGCGGCGGTACTGCCGCCGCAGCAGCAGGGCCGTCACCTCCGTGTTGATGGCGGAGAGGAGCTGTGGAAAATGGATGCACCGGGCGGCGAAATGGGAAGCAAAATCGGATGCCTCCGCCCTCCCCCGCTCCAGCATCACCGGCGTGGCGTCGTTGAAGGCATTGTAGGTAGACACGTACTCCTTGTTCCAGCACAAGTCCCGCAGGGCGCAGCCCCGGCAAACCACCTCCGCCGCCCGGTCAAAAATGACGGCGGGGTTTTCCTCTTTCTTTGGCTGGGGCGGAGCGAATGCCTCCCCTAGGGACCGCAGGGCCTCGGCGCTGAGCCTCAGCCGCTGGCGCAGCCCCTCCACCTCCCGCCCGGCGGCCTTCCGGCGCGGGATATGGGACTCCCTCAGTACCAGCGCGCAGTAGTGGCACAAGACTCCCGCCAGCACGGTACAGGCCCCCATCCGCACCAGGCTTTCGCCCTTCAACCCCATTTGCAGGGAATATGCCAGCTCCACCGCCAGCGTGGCGCCCGCCGCAGTGACAGGCCGGAACCACCCCTGCCGGAACCACTTGGTATCCCGGAAAGCGGACAACACCGCATAGATCAAAACCAGAATCCCGCAGCACCGCAGAGCCGCGCCGAAGGGGAGGAAGGCCATGCTTCCCGCCGCCCCTCCCGCCAGCGCAGCCATGGCGTTTTTTCCCGGCCTGCATGCCGCCAGCAGGCCCGCCGCCAACGGCGCGCGGCCCTCCAGACAGCACCCGGCGGCGAAAAATCCCGCCGCGGCGTAGCCCGCCAGCCGGAGCAGTTCTCCGGTCTGTGGCTTTTCCAGGGTGATGTTGGCGATCTTCATCATAGCTTGTCCCCTTCCCTGTCGTTCCTGTTTTTCCCATTGTAACAGGCGGCATTGGAAAATCCTGTCGGGAAATACCGGTGGGAATAGGGGTTGAAAAGAAAAGGAGCCGCCGGTATCCGGCGGTTCCCTAAAGCTGGACAAAGCAGACGGCAGGATACCCCTCCTCCGCTTCCGTCCTATGAATTGTATCGGGATCAAGCATTTTCTTCCCCATCCAAATACATGGGCAAGAACCGTGCCAAGCTGCGTGCAATGTAGGCCGCGTTCCCTTCCTCCAGTACAGTGTCCTTCTTCGTCCTCAGGTGTGGAATATAGTACCCCAGCCCCGCCAGATACCGGCAGGCGCACAGGTCCACATGGAATTTGAACTTCCTCCCATCCGAGGGATAGTACTGTAGGCCTTTGGTCAGCACCCGGGGGCGCATCTCTTCCCCCTCCGGAAAGGCCGCTTCCAATGCCGACAGCATCGCCTCGTCCCACCGGCTGTGCTTGGAGGGGATTACCAGCAACTCCTCCCCGTCCCCAACGCAGTCCAGATTGACAAACAGCCGCCTGGAAGCCTGCCCCGCGTGCTTTTTCCTGAAGGCGGAGGCTCCCAGCAAAGTCCGCTCGTTGTTGTCCAGAAACACCAGACACACCCGCTTGTCAAATCCCGCTTCCTTCGCCGCCGCCAGCAGGGCCAGCACGCCGGAGGAATTTCCGTTGGCGTTGTTCTGGTTAGCGGGCCCGTAGGCCGCAAACCACAGCCCCGCCACCGCCAAGATCAGAAACAGCGGCAGCATCAGCTTCGGCTGATTGAGCGGAAAACTGACCGCGAAGGACAGCAGAAGCGCCGCCGCCGCCAGCCCCATTGCCGCCGCCAGGTGGTAGCACACATGGGCCAATACATTGGTGGGAGAAACAAAATTAGGAACCAGCATCCTGGACCCGGTGTCGTAGTGGGCACAGAGAAAAACCTCCGCCCGCTCCGGGTCCCCGGCCACTATATTGACGCTGCCGTTGAACTTGCCGTAAGTCTCCTCCCCGGCCTTCCATCCCGCACGCTTCAGCTCCCGCAGCAGCCACTGGCGGAACTCCTTCTTCTGTCCTCCGGTCTTCCGCACCGGGTGGACGGTCAGCAGATATTTTTTCAAATTGGCAATTTCTTCCATGGATGCCTTTCCTCTCTCCCGTCAAATGTTCTTTTTGTACTCCGTCGCCCCATCCAGCAGCTCCTCGGCTCCCGCCAGCATGGCGGCGGTGATGCGCTCCCCCCCGGTGAGCCGGGCCAGCTCCTGTTTCCTCCGCTCCCGGTCCAGCCGGAGGACCCTGGTGTAGGTCCGCCCTCCGCTCTCCCCCTTCTCCACGGAGAAATGTGTGTCCGCCATAGCCGCCAGCTGGGGCAGATGGGTGACGCACAGCACCTGCTTCCGCCGGCTGACCTGGGCAAGCTTGGCGGCCACCTTCTGAGCCGCCCGCCCGCTGACGCCGGTGTCCACCTCATCGAATACCAGGGTGCCGATGAGCTCGTTCTCCGCCAGCACATTTTTCAGCGCCAGCATAATCCGGGCCAGCTCTCCGCCGGAGGCAACCTTGTTAATAGGCCGTAGCTCCTCCCCCACGTTGGCGGACATTAAAAACCGCACCAAGTCGATACCGGAGGCATCCGGCTCCTTCTCCTCAAAACAGATGGCAAACCGGACCTTTGGCATATCCAGCTGCCGTAGCTCCTCCTGAATCCGCTCCTCCAGCCGCTTAGCGGCCTCCTTCCGGGCCTGGGACAGTATGCCGGCAGCTTTCATCACCTGTTTCCGCTCCTTCTCCAGCTGTTTTTCCAGTCTGGCAGCGGTATCGGAGGCAAAGGCAATCTGATCCAGCTCCTCCTTCCGCTGCTCCAGGTATTCCAGCATATCCTCCACCGTAGGGCCGTATTTCTTTTTCAGTCGGTAGAGCTGATCTGCCCGTCCCTCCAGATCGTCCAGCTCCTGGGGGCTGAAATCGAAGGCGTCCTCCAGGTCCCGCAGCGTCTCCGCCACGTCATACGCTTCGGAATGCAGGCTTTCCAGCCGTTCGTGGAGTTTCGCGAACTGCTCGTCCAGTCCCTTGGCTCCCGCCATGGCCCCGGCGGCCTCCCGCAGCTCCGATACCGCGCCGCCGCCCTCGTCCCCGCCGGTAAGGCTCCATACGGCCCCTTGAATAGCGGACATGAACTTCTCGCTGTTGCGCAGCAGGTTCCGCCGCTGGAGAAGAGCCTCCTCCTCCCCGACCTTCAACTGGGCCCGTTCCAACTCGTCGATCTGGAACTTGATGCTGTCCATCCGCCTCTCCTTCTCGGCCTCATCCATCTGCAGGGATTTCAGCCTCTTTCTGGTCCCCTCCATGGCCTCGTAGCAAGCGGCGTAGTCCCCCAGCTCCCTGTCCACCTGACCGAAGCTGTCCAGGTAGGCCCCATGCTGTTCCTCGTCCAGCAGCTGCTGTCCATCATGCTGACCGTGGATGTTCAGTAGGGCTCCGCCGATTTTCCGCAGCTGGGCCACGGTTACGGGCCGGCCGCCCACCCGGCAGACGTTTTTGCCGTCGGCGTAGATCTCCCTTTGCAGCAGCAGCTCCCCGTCCTCCGTCTGGATGCCGCACTCCTCCAATGCCGGCAGGGACGGCACGCCGGTAAATACGGCGCTGACAAAGGATTTCGCCGCCCCGGTGCGGATCAGATCCCTGCTGGTCCGCTGACCCAGCACAGCGCCCATGGCGTCGATGACAATGCTTTTACCGGCGCCGGTTTCGCCGGTAAGGGCGTTGAAGCCCTCATCGAAGGTAATATCGGCTTCCTCTATTACTGCGATATTTTCAATGTGCAGCAGCTGTAACATGATTCGTACTCCGTTTCTTCTGACCGCCGCTGCGCGGCGGGGGCTATAATCAAATTTTACCTTTGCCCCTGCCGGGGCGGGGCCTTCTTTTCGCGCGAGCGAAAAGAAGCAAAAGGTCGCTCAAGGAACTACGTTCCTTGAGAATCCTCCTGCATTACGGGGGTTATTTGTTTTGCGCTTCCACTGCAGTCTGTCCGGGCTGAAGCAGGCGGCTCCCATGGATCGGGCGAAGCGTCTATTTGAGGATGTAAACGGCAGACCCTACCGTATCACACGGGGGAGCTCCCGAGGCAGTCCCGTTAGAAGGTCCCCCTAGCAGACTCTACCCCTTTAACAGGCCGGCAGGCGGAGTTGGTCGATTACCAAGCCACTAGATAAGATGCCCGTAGGATCGGACATTCGGAGGCTTCGCCTCCCCAACGAACCCGCCGCACAGTCCTTTATCCCCCGTATAGGGCAAAGGCGCGCACGCGCCTGCCCGTCTAGGGAGTCTTGAACCGTAGGTTCAAGCGCG
>VSNB01000189.1 GCA_009774055.1 Clostridiales bacterium | reverse complement strand
GGACTCCTCGGGTACTTTTGCCCCGCGGCAAAAGTACCCAAAAACGCGCTTAAACCTGCGGTTTAAGAATCCCTTATCATTACGGGGGTGTTTTGTTTTTGCGCTTCCACTGCAGTCTGTCCGGTCTGAAGCAGACCGGCTCCCATGGATTGGGCGAAGCGTCTACCCAACGACGTCATTGGCAGACCCTACCGTCTCACACGGGGGAACTCCCGAAAAGAACCCCGGTAGATTTCGCGTGTATGACGGTAGGCACTACAGCATGCTCGTGGGTAGACGCAGAAGTCCGGCGCACCAACGAAGGTACCAGAACAGAACAATCAGGGTACGTCAGAGCGTAAACAAATAACTCCCGTAATTCAGGAGAATTCTTAAGGAACGTAGTTCCTTAAGCGATCTTTTGCTTCTTTTCGCTCGCGCGAAAAGAAGGCCCCCGCCCCGGCGAGGGGCGAATCAAAAATAAATTTATGCCGGGGCCGCCCCGCAGGGGCGGCGGTTATTCCTTCCCCGTCCAGCAATAGGTGCAGATCTTCCCCTTATCAATCCCGATGGCCTCCAAAAGCCCCTCCAGCGACTGGTATCCCAGAGAATTGAACCCCAAATCCTCGCAAATGGTTTTCAGCAAACACTGCCCCCGCTCACTGGAGCAGTCGGCATATTCATCCAGGTGCTCCTGCCCCTCGTCGCCCTCCAGCTTCTGGACCATGGCCCGAGTCAGAAGCTCCATATCGGAGTTGCTCCGGGAAAAATTCAGATACTTGCACCCGTGCATAACAGGCGGACAGGCGGAGCGCATATGGACCTCCTCCGCCCCGCAGCTGTACAGGAACTCAACGGTTTCCCGCAGCTGGGTGCCGCGGACGATGGAATCGTCCACAAACAGAAGCTTCTTCCCTTCAATCAATTCCGGCACGGGAATCTGCTTCATCTTCGCCACCTGGTTGCGGATGTTCTGATTGGCCGGCATGAAGGACCGGGGCCAGGTTGGCGTGTACTTTACAAAGGGCCGGGCAAAAAATTTGCCGCTGCGGTTGGCGTAGCCGATGGCGTGGGGCAGGCCGGAGTCCGGCACCCCCGCCACGTAGTCCACCTTGGGCAGCTGGCCCCGTGCAATCTCATCCCGGGCCATGATCTCCCCATTGCGGTAGCGCATGACCTCCACGTTGACCCCCTCGTAGTTGGAGTTGGGATAGCCGTAATAGGTCCACAGGAACGCACAGATCCGCATCTCCTCCCCGGCGGGGGACAGCGTCTCCCAGCCCTCCGCCGTCACCTTCACAATCTCCCGGGGACCAAGCTCATAGGCATTGCCGTACCCCAGCTTGTGGTAGGCGAAGGACTCGAAGGACACGCAGCAGCCCTCCTCGTTCCGCCCGATGAGCACCGGCAGGCGGCCCAGCTTGTCCCGGGCGGCGATGATGGCCTCCGGCGTCAAAATCAGGATGGTGGTGGAGCCGTCGATCACCTCCTGCGCGTAGCGGATGCCGTCCACCAGGTTGTCCTTCTGGTTGATGAGGGCGGCGGTGAGCTCAGTGGCGTTCACCGCGCCGGAGCTCATGGCCATGAACTGGCTGCCCTGGCGGCCGAAGTACTCCTGAACCAGGGTTTCGGCATTATTGATGATGCCCACGGTGGTGATGGCGAAGAGGCCCAGGTGGGACCGCACCAGCAGGGGCTGGGGGTCCGTGTCGCTGATGCAGCCGATGCCGCTGGCGCCGTGGAACTTAGCGACATCCTTCTCAAATTTGGTCCGGAAGGGGGTGTTCTCAATGTTGTGGATCTGGCGCTGGAAGCCGTCCTTCTGATCATATACGATCATGCCTCCCCGGCGGGTGCCCAAGTGGGAGTGGTAGTCCACGCCGAAAAATATGTCGAGCACGCAATCCCGCTTGGAGATTGCTCCGAAAAATCCGCCCAAAATAGGTTCCTCCTTAGTGGCTGTATAAATGCTGCGCAGAGCGCGGCAGCTGGGTGCGCTCCTGCGGCTTTACGCACCGAATACCCGGCGCATCATCTCCTCGTAAGCTTCCTCCACGTTGCCCAGGTCACGGCGGAAACGGTCCTTGTCCAGCTTCTCGTTGGTCTTGGCGTCCCAGAAGCGGCAGGTATCGGGAGAAATCTCGTCCGCCAGGACGATGGTTCCATCGCTCAGGCGGCCGAACTCCAGCTTGAAGTCAATGAGCCGCACGCCGCACTCGGCGAAGAAAGCCTTGAGCGTCTCGTTGACCTTCAAGGCCATGGAGCGGATGGTTTCGATCTCCTCCCGGGTAGCTAGCTTCAGAGCCAGGGCATGGGAGGTATTGAGCAGGGGATCATGAAGGTCGTCGTTCTTGTAGGAGAACTCGAAGGTTGGCTCGTCAAAGGGGATGCCCTCCTCCACGCCGTAACGCTTGGCGAAGCTGCCGGCGGAGACGTTGCGGATAATGACCTCCAGGGGAACGATCTGGACCTTCTTCACCACTGTCTCCCGGTCGTTCAGCTCCTCCACAAAGTGGGTGGGGATACCGGCGGCGGCCAGCTTCCCCATGAGAAAGTTACTCATACGGTTGTTCACCGCGCCCTTGCCCCGGATGGTGCCCTTCTTCGTACCGTCGAAGGCAGTGGCGTCATCCTTGTAGGAGACGATGACCAAATTGGGATCGTCCGTGGCAAAAACCTTTTTGGCCTTGCCCTCGTAAAGCTGTGCAGTCTTTTCCATGATAGTGTCCTCCTGTCTGTTATTCGGCAAAATTTATAAAATATTCTGGAATGACTTCATAGTCAACATAGGACCGCATCTGTCCCAGCTGGTCCCGCCACGCGTTTTCCCGTACGCGCGCCCTTCGGAACCCCAGCCGTTCATAAACGTGCTGCGCACGCTTATTCTGGACGTCAGTGTCCAGAATGACTTTCCGAAAGCCAAGCTCCCGGAACAGCGCGGCAATCAGCAGGCTCAGGGCTATTTTCCCCCAACCCTATTCCTGCTCGGAAGCATCACATATCTTGATTCCGATCTCCGCCGTACCGTCCCCCAGGTTTTCGTACATCATTTCCCCGACAGGTCTGCCGTCGAGCTCGATGATCAGCCGCTGGTGGACGCCGTCGGCGTCCTTTCGGATGTCGGCGGCGACGCTTTCCGGCGTCTGGCCTGTCCCGTTGGGAAATCCGGCATGGGCCATCAGCGCGCCGTCGTTCCACCACGCGGCCAGTTGGGCCGCGTCGGCGGCCCCGGCGTTTCGGAGCGTAATGCGCTCGTATTTCAAAAGCATAACGCGCCTCTCTTCTCTGCCGCCCTCCGGGCGGCACGGCAGTTGTTTCCTGAATCGGTTTCCGGGCTTCCGCGCCCGGACGACGGCCTACTTTTGCCCCGCGGCAAAAGTAGGCAAAAACGCGCTTAAACCTGCGGTTTAAGAATCCCTTATTTGTTACGGGGGTGTTTTGTTTTGCGCTTCCACTGCAGTCCGTCCGGTCTGAAGCAGACCGGCTCCCATGGATCGGGCGAAGCGTCTATCCAACGATGTTATCGGCAGACCCTACCGTTTCACACGGGGGAACTCCCGAAAAGAACCCCGGGAGATTCAGCGTGTATGACGGTAGGCACTGCAGCATGCTCGTGGGTAGACGCAGAAATCCGGCGCACCAACGAAGGCATCAAAATAAAATAAGCAGGGTACGTCGGAGCGTAAATAAATAACCCCCGTAATGCGAAGGATTCTCAAGGGACGGAACGTCCCTTGAGGGTGCTAAGATTTTACATGACCACTCGATGTGGCCGTTGCAAAATCGTTGCTTCTTTTCCCACAAGGGAAAAGAAGGCCCCCGCGCCGGCGAGGCGCGAATCTAAAATTAGATTTATGCCGGGTCCGCGTTAATTGAACTCCGCCGCAACCTCGGCGTCGGCGGCGAGCGCCTTCGCCGCCCCCGCCGCCCGGTGCTCATCCAGCCTTGCCGCCAAAATTTTGTCCTCCACGGACAAAATTTGGATGGCAAGCAAAGCGGCGTTGACGGCTCCGTCGATGGCAACAGTGGCGACCGGAATTCCGGAGGGCATTTGTACCGTGGACAGGAGGGCGTCAACGCCGTCTAAAGCTTTGGACTTCATAGGAATACCAATCACAGGCAGAGTGGTGTTGGCCGCGATGGCCCCGGCCAGGTGGGCTGCCATCCCGGCGGCGGCAATCACCGCGCCGAACCCATTGGCCCTGGCGGCGCGGGCAAAGGCCCCCGCCTCGGCAGGGGTGCGGTGAGCGGAATAAACATGGACCTCGCAGGGTACGCCGAACTCCTTTAGGGTTTCGGCAGCCTTGCGCACCACGGGCAGGTCGCTGGCGCTGCCCATGACGATGCCGACTTTCTTCATTGGCTGTTCCTCCATAAAAAAGAATATGGACAGTCCCTTCCCTTGCGGAAACAGACTGCCCAGACGGACGGCGGTTGCACTCTAACCTGTTTCCCCGTGGTTCCCCACAATCCCGTCAGTCGCAGGCAGATCTCTTTAGATTGAAAATTCATTTTAAGGCTACCATTTTCCACGGAAAAACGCAAGAGATAATCATACAGATTATTTCCCCTTTTTCTGCCGCGCCACTATGGAACTTCCATAAATCGTCAGGACAGCCCCGGTTTGTCTTGACTTCCTTCCCAATCTGTGCGATAGTTTTTATTGATAAACTGTACTGTGGAGAGGGGGCGCCGGCATTGAAAAAGAACCGAGCGGGTACCGGCGGCGTCTTTGGCGGAAGCGGCTTCGCTTACTGTTCCATCTTGTGATAGTTCCCGGCATCACGGACCGCGCCGCTGTCCGTGATGGGCCGGGCTTTTCTTTTGCATTGCGGAGGCCAGTATGAACAACCCCTTATCCGAAATGGCGCTGGAGGAGCTGTGGGAGCTGTTCCCTATCGTTCTTTCCGAACATAAAGACTGCTGGGCGGATTGGTACGAGGAGGAGAAACTGTCCATCAAGTCCCTTCTGCCGGACCAGAACATCAGAATCCACCACATTGGGAGCACCGCGATCCCCCACATGTGGGCCAAGCCAATTATCGACATTCTCATAGAGCTCCCTCCCGGTGTTTCTATGGCAGATGCAAAGGAGATCTTGGTAAACAGCGGCTGCATCTGTATGCACACAGCGGAAACCAGGGTATCCCTCAACAAGGGCTACACCAGCCAGGGCTTTGCGGAGCGTGTATTCCACATTCATCTGCGCTACGCCGGCGACCACGATGAATTGTATTTTCGGGACTATATGGCCAGCCATCCCGCCCTTGCCGGGGAGTATGAACGCCTGAAGCTCTCCCTCTGGAAAAGATACGAGCATGACCGGGACGCCTACACAAACGCGAAAAGCGCGTTTATCAAGAAATACACGGATCTTGCGAAAGCGGAATATGGCGGCAGATACTGACCGGCGGCGTGTGAAAATATAATCCAACAACTTTACGGAGGAATATTGGGGCATGGGCCTTGCATCGGAAACCAAGGGAACGATCATTTTTCTCAACGGCTGCTCAAGCGCGGGCAAAACCACATTGGCGCGCCATTTGCAGTCAACGCTTACCGAAGTATATTACCGCATTGCGGCGGACGATTTTATGAATATGGTGGATCATGAAAAAATGCGCAGTGACTTTTACGCCCGCTCTGGGGAGGCGCTGACGGCGATGCACCATACCATCAGGCTGTTCTCGGATATGGGGCTTCCTGTCATCGTGGACCATGTGCTGATGGAAACGCCGCAGGAAAAATTTGCTATGATCGAATGCGTCCGGCTGCTCCGGACGTACCCCGTACTGTTTGTAAAGGTCGACTGCAATCTGCAGGAGTTGGAACGGCGGGAACGGGAGCGGGGGGACCGGCAGATCGGTCAGGCCCGCTGGCAGAGAGAACATATGCACAGCCATGATATCTATGATCTAAAGCTTGATACCTCTAAGCAGAGCGCGGACGAATGTACACAGCAGATCACATGCCTTCTGAAGAGGAAAGCGCAGTGGTCGGCGTTTGACAGATTATATCAGATTTACGGCGATACAAAGGAGGAACGCGGATGATTCGAAAATATGACGGCAAGATCGTGCTCCCCGACGGCAGCGAATACCCCGGCTGCCGCTTCGGGGCCAGAGAGGACCGGGTGTGCGAGCTGGTGTTCAACACCTCCATGGTGGGCTACC
>VSNB01000188.1 GCA_009774055.1 Clostridiales bacterium | reverse complement strand
CTCCCATCATACTCAAATTTTTCCGGGATTGCAATAGCTTTTCACATATGTTATACTTTATTTATAAAAAGTTTAAGGCTTGTTGCTAAATTGTAACAGATTTTTGGGACGGGCTGTGCTATAATGGCTTCCATATCCCGGAAGGCCGGGTCCGGCCCGCCTGACGCCAAAGGAGGAACTATATATGAAAAAGAGAATTGACAGAGCCCTGGCTGCCCTGCTGGCGCTGGTCATGGCGATGACCCTGGCCCCCGCTGCGGGGGCGTTGGACATCGTGAAATGCGCGGCATGCGGCTCCGTAAACGGGTCGAATACCGTAATTCAGGAGGCCACGTGCGGCGAAAAGGGGCTTTATGCCTACGTCTGCCCCAATGTGAATTGCAGACTGTATAATTCGTCCCAATTGATTACGGGGGAGTATAACTCCAGCCATCACGACATGGTCTACACGCCCAACAGCGACGGCGTCACCCACAGCGGCGTATGCAAATACCACAGCAGCGTTGTGGAGGGGGCCGAAAAGCATACTTATGTCAATAACGGTGCCTGTCAGAAATGCGGCGCCTATAACTACAGCCAGGTGGGGATGAGCCTGCCGGAGCGGCGGACTGTGCCCATCTCCCTGGGGGACACCGCCGCCAAGCTCTCCGCCGGGGACATCAAGCTGACCCTGGGCAGCGCGGACATCACCAGCGAGTATACCGTCAACTGCCTGTGGTTCTACCAGGGCGTCCAGGTGGCCAGCGGCAGCGAGTACCCCCTGCCCGCCTCCGTCTATAACAAGGAGGGCGTGTACTACTACGACCTGGTCGTCTCCGCAGTGCCCAAGGGGACCCTGCACCGCCAGACGGTGACGGAAACCTGCAATATCACCGTTCAGGTGGAGGAGCTGGTCACCGCCGGCGCGGTGGTCACCACCCTGGACGCCGCCCTGCGGCTGGGGGATGGCGACGGATGGTCCGCCGAGCCCATCTCCAGCCAGATCTACGCCCAGGTCCTCGCCGTCTGCGGACGGGAGGCCGTGCCCAGCCATATCCGTTTCAACGAGCTGCCCAGCGGCGATGTGGGGAAGCTGAGCGTCACCAGCACCTCCGCCAACTACTATTTCCGGGGCACGGAGAGCCTGCTGGATAATGTGACCTTCCAGCCGGGAAAGACCGCCGGGGAGTTCATGGCCAGCTTTACCGCCTTTGATACCGCCGGAAAGAGCTACGCCGGCGTGCTGACCATCACTGTGCAGCAGTACGCGGGGGATATGGACGTGGTGTACGCCACGCCCCGGAACACGACCCTGCTGCTGGAAACCGCGGATTTCCAAGATTTCTGGGAGCGGGTCAGCCCCGGCGGTACGCTGGATTACATCACCTTTGACAAGCTGCCCACCTCCGTGGAGGGGGCCATGTACGCCGGATATACCTCCAGCGTGGTGCCCGGGGTGCAGCTGTGGCTCAACGACATGCTCTACGTCCAGCCGGGCCGGGGGCAGTACGGCATCAGCTCCACGGCCTTCGTTCCCGGTGTGACCCAGAACAGCTACGTGACACTGGACTTCACCGCCTACGGTACCCGGGGCGACCGGGTGGTCAGCCGGCAGGGCGTGATGTACATCTTCCTCACCGACAGCGGCAAGTCGGCGGATGTGGCGGTCAGCGCCGCCGCCGGAGGCACGGCCCTCACCGCCGATGCCTTCCAAAAGGCGTACCGCACCGCCACCGGCGATACGGGGACGGCGGGTTTCTACATCCAGCTGATGGAGGTCCCCGCCAGCGGCAGCCTGTACGCGGGTCGCTCTGCCGGGAAGCAGGGGACCCGCTTGACGGCGGCGGCCCTCCGGGGCCGGTCCTTCGCCTGCGGCGGGGCCCAGGGGGAGAGCATCGCCAGCCTGACCTACGTTCCCGGGGCGGCGGCCAGGGAAACCGTCCGCTATGTGGCCAGCAGCATCCAGGGCGCGCCTCTGTATGCGGGGACCATCACCTTCACCTCTGCCGGCGGAACCGCCGTCCAGCCTCTGGTAGCGCGGTACAGCGCGCCTGCCGCCGGGGTGAGCTTCAAGGCGTCTGACTTTGAAAACCTGCCGGGGGCCAGCGGCGTGAAGCTGAACCTGGTGTCCTTTACGCCCCCCGCCGCCACCCTGGGAACCCTCTATTACGGCCGGACCGCCACCACTGCCGGTACCGCCATTACCAGCGCGGGCAGCTGGTTCAACGTCTCCTCCGTCACCACTGCCGGGGCCTACGCCATGAACAATGTGAGCTTCGTTCCCGCCGCCGGCAGCAGCGGCATAGTGAGCATCCCCTTTACCGCCCTGGCCTCCAATGGCTCCCAGTATACCGGGACCGTCCAGGTGACCATCCTATCCTCCGCCCAGAAGCCGGGGACCACCACCCCCGGCAAGCCCGCCAAGACCTTCCCCGATGTGCCCAAGACGGAGTGGTATTACCCCTACGTCACCGACCTGACCACCAGCGGCGTGCTGGGCGGCTATGAGGACGGCACCTTCCGCCCCAGCGAGGGCGTGAGCCTGGGGCAGGCGCTGAAGATGATCATGATCGCAGCGGGGTACGAGGACCTCTCCGGCAAGGGTTCGGACTGGGCCAAGCCCTTCCTGGACCGGGCTAAGGCCGACAACCTGCTGCCGGCGGGCACGGTGGAGAACCTCAACCGCCTGGTGGATCGGTATACTATCGCGGAGATCGCCGCCAAGGCCATGGGCCTTCCGCCTGCAGCGGTAACCGTCTCTCCCTTTACCGACATGGCGGCCAGCCATAAAGCCTCGCCCTACGTGACGGCGCTGTACAACATCGGCGTGGTGGAGGGCTCTGAGAAGGACGGCGGGATGATCTTCCAGGGTTCCCTGGGCATCCGGCGCAAGGAGATCGCCGCCATCATCTGGCGGATGCAGAACTACGTCCAGACCGGAAACGTAAAGGGAACCGCCGCCTGAGAATCGAAACAAGCGCACACCCGGCCCTGTCCCCGCATCGGGACAAGGCCGGGTGTTTCTGTTCAGTTCTGGGGCTCCCAGGCGAGGACGCCGTCCTCGTCTGCGATGGCGTTGTCCGGGACCTCCGGGGTCCCGCCGGGCTGGATGATGTGGGATACGCTGGGCGCCTCCTGGACCGGTTCCTCCGCCAGGCCGTCTGTCGCGGCGGTTTGTGCCACGATGACCAGGATAGAATTCGCCGGGTCCAGCCGGGCCAGCTGCCACAGGGCTTCCTCATCGGCCTCCGGGAGGGTCAGCTCCACCATCCCCGTCTCCTCGTTGATCCCGCAGCCTGCGGCAAGACCCAGCTCCTCCATGGCCGCCAGGGCCCTGTCCTGCAAAAACCGAAGATAGTTCAGCGACTCCCGGCTGCTGCCGAAGCTCACCCGGTCGCTGCCCGCCCACTCCTGAATCTGGAAAAACAGCTCCTTGCCCTCGGGCTCATAGCCCTGGGCGATGTTGACGACCAGCCCCGCGCGTTCATCGATATAGGCCCCGCCGTACCACTCCGGGTACTTGTCCGGGCCATAATCCGCTTTGAACCGGTCCATCAGGTTCTGGTAGGCCATAATAGCCTCGCCCTGGTCGCTCACATAGGCCCCGCCGGGCAGCTCCGGCGCTTCCCCGGTGTTCACCGCCAGCCCCTCCTCCCGGGAGAAGTCCAGCAGCGCCTCCAGAGTCCGATCCCCGCTCTCCTCGGACTGGCGGTGGAACTTCCACCACTTGGCCCAGGTCATCTGCCAGCCGAGGGCCAGATAGCCGTCCGCATCCTCCCGGCTAAATCCGGCCTCCAGCATATTGTCCGTCAGCTCGCCGGGGGTCATGTCCTGGTCCTGGTCGCCGCTGCCTGCGTCTGTGTTCCCGGTGGCGGTATTCTCCGCCGGCCAGCAGCCCAGCTCATCCGCCAGCACGTAGCTGTGGGGCTCGGTGATTTCCGTCCGGCGGTCGCCGGGTCCGGGGTCGATGCCGATCTCCAGGGAGTCCCGGATAAAGTTGTACGCCGGCGCCGCGGCGATCACCGCCGCCAGGCAGGCGGCGATCGCCGCGTACCGCCCCGCCGGGACCCGCTTCTTCCAGGGCGCGGCAAGCTTCTCCTCCAGCGCCGCCCGCGCCTCCTCGCTGGGGCGCATCTGCTCCCGCATGGAGGCTAACAGTTCCTTATTCATCGAAAAAATCTCCTTTCAGCGCCTCCCGGAGCATGTCCCGCCCCCGGCTCAGGCGCATCCGCACCGTGCCGGGCCGCAGGGAGAGCGCCTTGGCGATCTCCGCCGTGGACAGCTCCTGGAAGTAAAAGAGGTAGATGGGCAGGCGGTAGGCATCGTCCAGCTTCTGCACAGCCTCCCAGACCAGATTCTCCTCCGGCTCCCGGAAGAGGACGGGGATGTCCCCCTGTTCCGAGAGAGGCACGGTCTTCCTCCGCCAGGCGGAGGCGGTAAACCGCCGGCTGATGTTGACGGTGGTCCGCAGGAGCCATGCCTTCCGGTGCTCCTCGTCCCGGAACGCCTTCCCGGATCGGAAGCAGGCCAAGAACACCTCCTGGAACACGTCCTCCGCGTCGGCGGGGGAGTTGGTCCGGGCCAGCGCCAGTCCATATACCATATTCTGATAGCGGTGGATCAGTTGGTCCATGTCGCCGCCCGCGCGCTGCGGCTCTTTCATAGGCAGGACCTCCTTTCTGTCTATAACTCCACGCAGGGGGCGGAATTGTCACAGGAAATTCTTTAGGATTTGATTAAGTCCGGAAATCCCCTCTTGCCCCGCCGGAGGGGATTTGTTATAATCAGACCGTACCCTGTGAAAAACAGCCTGGTATCAAAGGGGAGAAATATGAAAATACTGATTACAACGGATTGGTACGCGCCGATCATCAACGGCGTGGTCACCTCGGTCCTGCTGCTGCAGCGGGAGCTGGAGCGGCAGGGCCACGAGGTCCGGGTGGTTACCCTGTCCAACACGATGCACAGCTATAAGGATGGAAACGTCTATTACATGGGGTCCGTCAGCGCCAACAAGATTTATCCCGGCGCCCGGCTGCGGGTCAACCGGACCAGGAGCCTCTTCCGGGAGCTGGTCAGCTGGGGACCCGATGTGATCCATTCCCAGTGCGAGTTCAGCTCCTTCCGGGTGGCCTACGGCCTGTCCCACCGGCTGGGAACCCCCATTGTACACACCTATCACACCGTATACGAGGATTATACCCACTACTTCTCTCCCAGCGTACGGGTGGGGAAGGCGGTGGTGTCCGTGTTCTCCCGGTGGATCTGCTCCCGGACGGCCTGCGTGGTGGCTCCCAGCAGGAAGGTGGAGGCCCTGCTGCGCAGCTACGGCGTCAAATGCCGCATCGAGGTGATCCCCACCGGCGTGGACCTGGGGGCCTACCGGCAGGAGCCGGACGAAGCCCGCTTGGCGGAGCTGCGCCGGCGGTGGTCCATTCCCGGGGACCGGAAGGTGCTGCTGTACCTGGGCCGGATGGCCAAGGAGAAGCATCTGGAGCAGCTCATCGACCAGATTGCCGACACCGGGCGGCGGGATGTGACGCTGCTGCTGGTGGGAGACGGCCCGGACCGGGCGGCGGCGCTGGAGCACGCCGGACGCCGGGGGCTGGACGTGATCTTCACCGGCATGGTGCCACACAGCGAGGTGGCGGACTACTACCGTCTGGGGGACCTGTTCGTCACCGCATCCACCAGCGAGACGCAGGGGCTGACCTATTTCGAGGCTCTGGCAGCGGGGGTGCCGGTGCTGTGCCGGCAGGACCCCTGTGTGGACGGCGTGGTGGAGAACGGCGTGAACGGCTGGCAGTACGCGGACGGCCGGGAGTTCGGTACGTATCTGTCCGCCTTCTGCGGAGACGACGCCCTCCGGGCGCGGATGAGCGCGGATGCCAAGGCATCGTCGGAGCAGTTTTCCGCCGAGGCCTTCGGCGCGGCGGCGGAGCGGCTGTATGCTTCCGTGCAGGAGGCGGCCATGCCTGTTGCAGCTGGGGAACGATAAAGTGTAATAAAATGAAGTAAGAAGCTGTACCAATAGGTGACGGTGTGCAGATTGGCGAGAAAATTTTTTGTCTGGCAAGGAAGAAACTCGCAGGAATCCTGACGGATTTCAAGAGTTTCTGACGCAGCCAGACGAAAAATTTTCCGTCAAGATACGTGCCGGCGCCTATTGGTACAGCTTCTAAG
>VSNB01000187.1 GCA_009774055.1 Clostridiales bacterium | reverse complement strand
GGCCCCGGTCGATGGCGCTTCCGCCCCGATCCCCGCCCCGGGGCCGCTCGTCGATAAAGGGCGAATCCCGGTCGTCGAAGATCTCATCGTAATCGTCGTCCTCGTCGCTGAGGGGACTGATCATCCTCTTGAAATTGTCAAATAAGCTCATGGCGGAAACCTCCACAATTAAAGTTGGTACTGTCTATGCCCAAAGATGGCAGAGCCCACCCGGACCATCGTGGCCCCGGCGGCTATGGCGTCCTCAAAATCATCGCTCATTCCCATGGACAGGTATATAAAGCCATTATCGTATAAATTCCGGCCTATGTCAACATAAAGCTGAGCAACTTTTTCAAAATAGGGCAAATTCCCGTGGGGCTCCCGGCAAATGGGGGGGATCGTCATCAGGCCGCGCACACGGACCCGGGAAAATGTGCGCGCCGCCTCCGCCGCCGGATACAGCGCCCGGGGGGAAAAGCCGCTCTTGCTCTCCTCCCCGCCGATATTCACCTCCAGCAGCACGTCCTGGACCACGTCCAGCTTCTCCGCCTGCCGCTGAATCTCCTCCAGCAGCTCCAGGGAGCCCGCCGACTGGATCAGGTCCGCCCTGCCCACCACCTGCCGCACCTTGTTGCGCTGCAGGTGCCCGATGAAGTGGAGGGGCGCGCCGTCATAGGCATGCTCCGCCAGCTTGGCGGTCATCTCCTGGACCCGGTTCTCCCCCAGGGCGTCGATGCCGGCGGCCACGGCCTCCCGGCAGGCGTCCGCGCCGTTCATCTTGCTGGCGCCCACCAGCAGGACCGACCCCGGGTCCCGGCCCGCTGCCCGGGCGGCGGCGTCCATCCGCTGCCGGACGCTCCGCAGATTTTCCGCAATGCTCATTTACTGGACCACCTTTCCATCATATACCTCCGCCGCGGCGGTAATCACCTGGTCCCCGGGCCGGAGGCGGCGGCTCTCCCGGGCCTGTCCCGCGGCGTAGGCGTCCAGGGCCTCCTCGTCCGGGACCGTCAGGATATACTCCTCCTCCTGCCACAGGACCGTTACCGGCTTGAGCCGGGCGGTGTCCCCCCAGAGGCAGTACACGCACGTCACGGGCATGGTCTTGGGCTTCCCCTGGCCGTCCAGGACGGGCTGGCCCTCCTCGTCCACCACCGGCTGGCTGTCCACCCGGACGGCGCTGCGGGGCACCCGGATGCCGTCGTAGCTGTCGAAGATCACCTGGACGTTCTGCCGGCGCAGGAGGGTTGCCAGGTGGAGGTACTTCCGGGCGGTGAAGGTCACCACCCGCCGTCCCCCCTCCTCCTGGCTGATATAGGACACCTTCATTTCCATGTCCCGGTCCAGGCCCTTCTGGAAGCGGAGCTTCACCTGGTCCCCGACCTGGAGGCGCTTGACGTCCTCGCTGCGCATCAGGGCCACGAAGGACCACTCGTCGCCGTAGACCATCTTGCCCACGCCGGAGGCGGCGCCGGGGACGATGTCCCGGTAGCCGGAGGGGGTCAGCTCCTGGATGCTCTCCGGGGTCAGCACGGACTCGTAGCCGTCCGCCAGGCCGGAGAACAGGCCGGAGCGGGGGGCGGTCACCCGCTCTCCCCCGGCTCCGCCGGCGGCGGTCAGCTCGCTGATCCGGCTCCGGAGGGCCTCGATGGAGGCGTCCAGCCCGTCGGAGCCGGTGTAGGCGTAGCCCCGGCGGAGCACGGCGGAACGAAGGGCCTGCCCCACGTCGGCGGCGGACTCCACGCTGCCCTCCGCCATAGCGGCCCGGAAGTCCCCCAGGGCCCCGGCGATCTCCTCGTCCAGCCGGGCGGCGGCCTGGCTGCCGTCGGCCAGGGAGCGGGCGTACTCCAGCTGCTCCAGCTGGTCCGTCAGGTCCCGGAGGACGTTGGCGTCGCTCAGTGCCTGGGCGGTGGGATAGATCACGGCCACCGTGCCGCCCCGGCCCACCCGCTCGCCCTCCTTCCGGGAGGAATAGACCAGCTCGCCGCCGCCGGCCAGTACCTCCTCCTCCCGCACCACGTAGCCGGAGACGGTCACCGCGTTCTCGCCGGTGTAGGCGTAGGCTACGGTGGTGGTGTAGGGGTCGGTAAAGTAGGCCGCCAGATTCACGCCGAAGTAGGCCAGCAGGGCCAGGAACATGGCGGCTACCATCAATTTTGTCGCTAAGGTGCTGTTTTTCATATAAGGTTTCTCTCTCTCGTTCGGGAGCGGCAGGGGCGGAAGGGCTCCGTCCCCGCCGCGGGACGCCGGCTTCCGCCTACAGCGTCTCCTCCCACTCTGCCAGGTCCACCTCCCTGGCGGGACTGACGGTGGAAATGGCGTGCTTGTAGATCAGGTTCTGCTTGCCGTCGGCGGTGAGGACCACGGTGAAGGAGTCGAAGCCGGTGATGACGCCCCGCATCTGGAAGCCGTTCATCAGAAACAGGGTCACAGGGGTTTCCGTCCGCCGGACGGAGGCAAGAAACACATCTTGCAGGTTGGGCGATTTGCTCATGATTATCTACCTCTCTTATGTATATAGTCGGGCGGACTTGTCCGCCCGATACTATTGTAGTCCCTCACGGGTGAGAATTTCTGTCGCAATTTGGAGGGCGTATGCAAAATTTCGTTCTTTTTCCCAGAAAATCCAGTGGATGTCCGGATTCCGCCTCAGCCAGGTGAGCTGCCGCTTGGCGTACTGCCGGGAGCGGAGCTTGATCTCCTCCGCCGCCTCCTCCAGGGTCCGCTCCCCCGCCAGGGCGGGGAGCAGCTCCTTGTACCCGATGGCCTGGAGGGCGGTGGCCCGGGGGGGAACCCCCCTGTCCAGGAGGGCCCGGACCTCCTCCGGGAGCCCTGCGGCCATCATCTGGTCCACCCGGCGGTCGATGAGCCGCTTCATGTCCTCCCGGTCCCGGAAGGCCAGGCCGAGGTACACGGGGTCGTACCTCTTCGGCAGGTCCCGGGTCCGCCGGTCGTGCTGGGAGATCGTCTCCCCGGTTTCCAGGTAGACCTCCAGGGCCCGCAGAATCCGCTTGGTATCCGCCGGGTGGAGCCTCTCGGCGGAGATGGGGTCCGCCTCCCGCAGCCGCTCCAGCATATGCGCCGGGCCCCGGGCCGCCAGCTCCGCCTCCAGCTCCCGGCGCACCGCGCCGCCGGAGGACCCGGGGGCGAACTGCCGCCCGGCGACCACCGCGTCCAGATAGAGGCCGGTGCCCCCCGCCAGGATGGGGAGCCGGTTCCGGGACAGGATGTCCTGGATGCAGCGGTCCGCGGCCTCCGCGAACCGGGCGGCGGACCAGTCCTCGCCGGGGTCGGCCACGGCGACCATATGATGGGGGACGGCGGCCATCTCCTCCGCCGTAGGGGCGGCGGTGCCGATGGCCATCCCTCGGTAGATCTGCATGGAGTCGATGCTGACGACCTCGCCGTGATAACGTTTCGCCAGCTCGATGCTGAACCTGGTTTTGCCGCAGGCGGTGGGGCCTGCGACGCAGAGGATTCTGGGCGGCATGGGGGCTCCTTCTTCTCCCCGCGCATCCCGCGGGGGCGGTGTATTGGAGGAATCTGCTGTTTCGGGACGCAGGACGGCGGGGACCGCACGGATTGGGGCGCGGCCGCAATTTGCCTCTTGACAAAAATACCGCCGTACCCTATAATAACAATAAGGGGCGGGACTTCGCCATCGTTTCGCCCCCCGATTTTTCGCTTTTTCATAGTTATGCAGAAACCGCCGCCCGCCAGGGCGGCGGTTTCTGTACTTCCCGCATGAGCGCGGCGGCGCAATCCCCCCGGCTCCCGCCAGGGAGTCCTTTATTATACACGCCCTGCCGTCCTTTGTCAAATTATACCGCATTTCACCGCTTGACAAACCTGCCGCCATGCCATATAATAATAGCGAAAGGGCGGATACCCGTCAGCGGTTCAGCCCCGTTTCGCTAGGTTTCAAAAATAGAAACCGTCACCTGCCGGGGTGGCGGTTTCTGCGTTTCTTAATCATGATCGTGACGGTGTAGTCCCTCACATGAAATGTAATCCGCATTCGCCTCACCCCCTTTCGGAGGATGTGGCTGAGCCGCCGACCGTTTTTGTGGCATCGCCCTCCCGGCCCCCGTCAGGGGGCCATTTTATTATACACGCCCTGCCGTCTTTTGTCAAATCGTGCCGCAAATTTTTGGCTGTCCGACAAACCGCTTGACAAACACGCCGCCGTGCCATATAATAATAACGAAAGGGCGAGTGCCCGTCAGCGGTTCAGCCCCGTTTTAGTTTAGTTTCTATCAACTAGAAACCGTCACCTGCCGGGGTGGCGGTTTCTGCGTTTCTTAATCATGATCGTGACGGTGTAGTCCCTCACATGAAATGTAATCCGCATTCGCCTCACCCCCTTTCGGAGGATGTGGCTGAACCGCCGACCGTTTTTGTGGCATCGCCCTCCCGGCCCCCGTCAGGGGGCCATTTTATTATACATGCCCTGCCGTCTTTTGTCAAATCGTGCCGCAAATTTTTGGCTGTCCGACAAACCGCTTGACAAACACGCCGCCCTGCCATATAATAATAACGAAAGGGCGGATACCCGTCAGCGGTTCAACCCTGCGTTGACTTAATTTCTACTCTACAAGATAGAAACCGTCACTTGGCAGAGTGGCGGTTTCTGCGTTTCTTAATCATGATCGTGACGGTGTAGTCCTTCACATGAAATGTAATCCGCATTCGCCTCACCCCCTTTCGGAGGATGTGGCTGAGCCGCCGACCGTTTTTGTGGCATCGCCCTCCCGGCCCCCGTCAGGGGGCCATTTTATTATACACGCCCTGCCGTCTTTTGTCAAATCGTGCCGCAAATTTTTGGCTGTCCGACAAACCGCTTGACAAACACGCCGCCCCGCTGTATAATAAGAATATCATAACGATTCGGCTGAATGCTTGCTCGTTGTCTGTTGGCTTCAGCCAGTTGTATCTCCTTTAAAGAATAGTATGAACCGCCGCCTGTGAGGGTGGCGGTTCATGCTTTCATTCACGGGGCTTTTCCCCCTCGTCCCGCCGGGGACTGGGATCGTCCGACAGGCCCAGCAGATAGTCCGATGCCACATGATAATGCTCGCAGATCAGCGCGATCTTTTCCGCTGTGGTGGTCTTTTTTCCGTGCTCCATTTCGCTGACGTGGCTTTTTACACATCCCAGCAAAGACGCAAGGCCGGCCTGCGTCTCGTGGTTCTTTTTTCTGATTTCAGCCAAACGCTCACCAAAAATTTCCTTCGAAAACATAAAAGCTCCTTGACAAGTTCTCTCACAGAGATTATAATCCTAACAGTTCTCTGCTGGAGAACCGCAAAAGGAGGTCAACCATGAGTATTATAGAAGAAATTTACAACGGGCAGTATCAGCCGCAGGCCGGCGGGCCGGTTTTCCCCCGGGATATGCGGGAGGAGGACCTGGCGTTCTGGAAGAAGGTCACGGAAGCCCTGGGGGAGGATTTTGCGGACGCGCACTTGCGCCGTATGTGCAAAAAGGAGGACCTCGCCTGCCTCTATCATTTTCGGGAGGGCTTCCGTCTCGGGGTCCGCCTGATGCTGGACGCCACGTCCCCCTGACCGGCGGAGCCAGGCCCCCTACGCCCTTTTGAACATCTTCTCGATCTCATATTTCGAGAGCCGGACCTTAACCGGCCTCCCGTGGGGGCAGTACTGCACCTCCCCGCTCTGGACCTTGTCCATCAAAACCCGCAGCTCTCCGGGGTCGGAGGCCCGCCCCCCCTTGATGGACGCCTTGCACGCCATCGTGTGCAGCAGGGCGTCCCGGGCGGCGGCGGGGTCCGCGCCGCCGCCGGACAGCAGCTTCCCGGCCAGCTCCTCCAGGGCCTCCCGGGCCAGTCCGCCGTCCAGGTCCGCCGGAATCCCCCGGACCATCAGGCATCCCCTGCCGAAGTCCTCCGCCTCGAAGCCGAACTCCTCCAGCAGCGGCAGGTTCTCCAGCAGGACCCCGTACTGCTCCCCGGGCAGCTCCACCGCCAGGGGGGCCAGCAGCTGCTGGCGCATGACGGGCTCCGCTCCGGCCTTCATGCGGTCGAAATGGACCCGCTCGTGGGCCGCGTGCTTGTCGATGAGCCACACGCCCTCCCCGTCCTCGGCGATGATGTAGGTCCCCAGGACCTCCCCCGCGAACCGCCAGGGGGCGGGCCCGGCGGCAAGGGAGGTCTGCTCTGTCTGGATAGAGGTCTGCTCCGTCTGGACGGGGGGCTTTTCCGCCTGCGCCGCCGGGGCAGGGGGCTCCTCCGCCTGCCCAGCCGGGAC
>VSNB01000186.1 GCA_009774055.1 Clostridiales bacterium | reverse complement strand
GGGCAGGTCCGTGAGCCCTACCACGTAGCACAGCACGTCCTTGGGCGTGCCGGGCAGGAAGAACAGGAAGAACACCCACAGGGTGAGCCGCCGCTTGTTCTGCAGAAATTTCAGCTCGTTGAGCTTATCCAGCGGGAAGAAGACGTCTACGGCCCTGGCCCCCAGCTTCCGCACCAGCAGGAACACGGCCACCCGCCCCAGGAACGCCCCGAAGAGGCACAGCAGCGTGCCCTCCACCGCGCCGAAGGCGTATCCGGCGGCGATCTCCAGGGGTTCGCCGGGGATGACGGCCACCACGATCTGGAGGACCAGCATCCCCAGGAAGGCGATGGGGGCCAGGATGCCCTGTTCGTCCACCCAGGCCCGGAAGCGTTCCGGCTCCTGGACGAACTGGATCAGCGGTTTTCCCGCGAAAATGCAGATCAGGACGGAGAGCAGCAGGAAGAGGAAGATTCCCGTTCCGGCGATCCATCGCTTCTGTTTCTCTGTAAACGACCGGCGCTGGCTCATATGATGTTCCTTTCTTTGGGAGGTTTTCTGGTTCACATTGTACTAGGGTTTCGATTAAAATGAAAGGAGGGAAATCTATAAGATTTTTTTAAGCAGGGCTTCCTTAACTTCCCGCACGGCCTCCGTCTGGCGGGAGTCCGCATTGCCTCTTGTTTTTTTCCCAGCGGGATGGTAATATAAACAGCAGGACCATCATAAGGAGCTGTTCCATGCGTATTTTAGGCATCGATCCCGGCGTTGCCACCATCGGCTTCGGCCTCATCGAGGCGGACCGGACCGGCGCGCGCCTGCTGCAGTACGGCGTCATCACCACCCCGGCGGGTCTGCCGCTGTCCAACCGGCTTTATCAGATTTCGCAGGATATGTCCCAGCTGCTGGAGCAGTTCAAGCCCCAGGAGATGGCGGTGGAGGAGCTGTTTTTTTCGAAGAACATCACCACCGGCATCGCCGTGGCCCACGGCAGGGGGGTCCTCCTTCTGGAGGCGGAGCGGGCCGGCATCCCGGCTTTTGAGTACACGCCTATGCAGGTCAAGCAGGCTGTGGCGGGGTACGGCGGGGCGCAAAAAAAACAGGTCATGCTCATGACCCAGCGGCTTTTGAAGATGAAGAGCATTCCGCGGCCTGACGACGCCGCCGACGCGCTGGCGATCGCCATCTGTCACGGGCGGAGCGCGACCAGCCTGCTGAACACCGAGCGGAGGTTTGATCCCGCGCGGTACGACACGCGGTGAGGCATACATACTTTTTTCTTTTTGAAAAAAGAAAAAAGTATCAAAAAAGAAAAACTTTTTGCGCAAAACTTCGTTTTGCTTCTGGGAGTAGTTATGTATTACTATGTTTCTGGCGTGGTGGCCCACGTGGAGCCCTATTTGGCGGTGATTGACTGCGGCGGGGTGGGGTATGCCTGCCGCACTACCTCGTATACCTTGTCTCAAATGAAGAAGGGGGACAAGGCGAAGCTCTTTACCTATCTCAGCGTCCGGGAGGACGCGATGGATTTATATGGATTTTTCAGTCAGGAGGAGCTCAAGCTGTTTCAGCAGCTGATCTCCGTTTCCGGCGTGGGGCCCAAGGCGGCTCTGGCGATTCTTTCCGCGTCCTCGCCGGCTAATCTGGCGATGAGCATTATTACCGGCGACGAGAAAGCCCTGACCAGGGCCCCCGGGGTGGGGAAGAAGATCGCCCAGCGGGTGATCCTGGAATTGAAGGACAAGCTGGCGAAGGGACAGAGCGTCTCCGGCTCCGGAGAGAGCGTGGCGGGTCCCGCCGTTACCATTATTCCGCAGAACAAGCTCAGCGAGGCGTCCGCCGCGCTGGCGGTGCTGGGGTACTCTCAGGCGGAAATCAACGCGGCCCTCAAGGGGGTGGATATTGACGGGCAGCCGCTGGAGCAGATTATCCGGCTGGCCTTGAAGAACATGGTGAAGGGGTAAGTTATGGCCATCGACTTTTCCAAAAACGAGCCCGTTGTGGAGGAGGAATCCCTGGTGACCACCTCCCTGACCCGGGAGGATGAGAACGAATACTCCCTCCGGCCCCAGCGGCTCCGGGAGTATATCGGGCAGGAGAAGGCGAAGGCCAACCTGGAGGTATTCATCCAGGCGGCGAAGATGCGCTCCGAACCCCTGGACCACGTCCTGCTTCACGGCCCCCCGGGTTTGGGCAAGACCACCCTTTCGGGCATTATTGCCAACGAGATGGGGGTCAACGTCCGCATTACCTCCGGTCCGGCCATTGAGAAGGCGGGGGACCTGGCGGCGCTGCTGACCAACCTCAACGAAAACGACATCCTCTTTGTGGACGAAATCCACCGCCTCAACCGCTCGGTGGAGGAGGTGCTATACCCCGCCATGGAGGATTTCGCCATCGACATCATCATCGGCAAGGGGCCTTCCGCCAATTCTATCCGGCTGGATTTGCCGAAGTTTACTTTGATCGGGGCCACGACCAGGGCGGGCCAGCTGTCCGCCCCCCTGCGTGACCGCTTCGGCGTGACCCTGCGGCTGGAGCTCTATACGCCGGAGGAGCTGGCCCTGATTGTCACCCGGTCCGCGGGGATTCTGGACGCGCCCATTGAATCCGACGGCGCGATGGAGATCGCCCGCCGCAGCCGGGGCACGCCCCGGATCGCCAACCGGATGCTCCGCCGGGTGCGGGACTTCGCCCAGGTGGTGGGGGACGGCGTGATCAACAAGGAGCTGGCGGACAAGGCCCTGACGGCCCTGGAGGTGGACTACCTGGGGCTGGACAACATCGACCGGCGGATGCTCCGGGCGGTGATTGCGTACTACGGCGGCGGGCCGGTGGGGCTGGAAACCCTGGCGGCGACCATCAATGAGGAGGCCGTCACGCTGGAGGACGTATACGAGCCGTATCTGATGCAGATCGGCTTTCTGACCCGGACCCCCCGGGGGCGGTGCGTGACGGCGAAGGCGTACCAGCATCTTGGCGTCGCCATGCCCGGCGGGATGCCGCCGGTGATGGACCAGTTGACGTTTTAGGCGGAGTGGGGAAGGGCCAGGGATTTGCAGAGGTCAAACGCGGTCAGAAACATGGCCTCGAGCTCTGCCGCGTGGGCGAGGTCGGAGGCTTGCTGGAGCTCCCGGAGCAGGGCCTGCTGGCTGGGGGAAAGCTGCGCGTGGAGCCTGCTGTGGAGCTGGTCCCGCGCTTCACAGCATTCCTCAAAGTCCGTCTTGCCGTAGTATTTCACAAGCAGACGCTGCAAAATGTCGTTATATAGGACTTGCATCACTTCGTCCATAGGGGTATACTCCTTTCTGATGATAAGAGTATTATACACCGTTTGTCGTGCTATGTCAACACATAAAGTGGTGTGAATAATTCTTTTTAGGAGTTCAATATGTTAAGGTATAAGATTAACATTTTGCTTGAATTAAAAAAGGCTGGCTATCCTAGTACACGTCTTCGCCAGGAGAAGATTATAGGCGAAAGTACGATACAAAAGCTGCGTACAGGAAATACTTCGATCAATTTGGGTAGTTTGGAGATTGTCTGCCAAATTCTCCATTGCCAGCCCGGAGATCTGGTGGAATGGGTGGAGGATGCGTAATTCCCGTTTGTTCAGTTGACAAGGTGCGCTGCAACAGCCTTTTGGACAGCCCGGCTGCGCTGGTCTGGTACCCGACCGGGCATCGACTTGCTTCAGGGCCCGTGCCTCGGAGGTTTGTCTTCCCTCATCTTTGGTTGGAATGGGCGGGAGGTTGCCGGAGAAGGGGCAACTTTTGGGGAATTTTTGTTTTGGCTGGGGCTGCGGGATACGGAGATTATTTGTACGGATATTCTATTTGAGGAATCATTAAAAAAGGAGTAAGCAGATGGGCAAATTGTTTGGTACCGACGGTATTCGTGGTATTGTTGGCGAAAATCTGACGGCGGAGCTGGCCTACCGGGTAGGCCAGGCGGTTGCCGTGACCCTGGCGGAGGAGAAGGGGCGTCAGCCCCTGATTACCATCGGCATGGACACGCGCATTTCCTCCGACATGCTGGAGGGGGCCCTGATCGCGGGCATCACCTCCGTGGGCGGGGACGTGATGCCCCTGGGGACTATCCCCACGCCGGCGGTGGCCTATCTGACCATCAAGGTGGAGGCGGACGCGGGCGTGGTGATCTCCGCCAGCCACAACCCCTTTGAGCACAACGGCATCAAGGTCTTTAACGGCCAGGGCTACAAGCTTTCCGACGCCCTGGAGGACCGGGTGGAGGCGAAAATCCTCTCCGACGACCCCATGCCCATCAAAAAGGGCGGGGAGATCGGCAAGCGCATCCACGGCATGAAGAATCTGAAATATGAATATATCAAGCACCTGCGGGGGACGGTCCAGGACGACCTGGGGGGCCTGCGGGTCCTCATCGACTGCGCCAACGGCGCGGCGGCGGCTACGGCCCCGGACCTCTTCGCGGACTTCGCCATCGAGGCCGATTTCATCCACCGCAAGCCCAACGGGGTGAACATCAACCTCAAGTGCGGCTCCACCCATCTGAAGAGCCTGGCCGCGATGGTCACGGCGGGGGAGTACGACCTGGGCATCGCCTTCGACGGCGACGCGGACCGCTGCCTGATGATCGACGAGAAGGGGAACGTGGTGGACGGCGATAAGACCATGGCGGTCTGCGGGCGGTACATGCGGGACCAGGGGCTGCTCACCGGGCGGGCTATCGTGGGCACCGTTATGAGCAACCTGGGGCTGCATGAGTTCTGCAACAAGAACAATATCCGCCTGATCTGCACCCCCGTGGGGGACCGGAACGTGCTGGAGAAGATGCTGGAGTTCGGCTACCGCATCGGCGGGGAGCAGTCGGGGCACACGATTTTTACCGACTACGCCACCACCGGCGACGGTCAGCTGACGGCTCTGCAGTTCCTGCAGATTCTGAAGCGCAGCGGACAGACCGCCTCGGAGCTGGCCTCCATCTGCCCCAGCTATCCTCAGACGCTGGTCAACGTGGAGCTGCCCAACCAGCCGGGGTTGAAGGAGGGCGTCATGGCCTCCCAGGCGCTGGCGGAGGCCGTGAAGCGGGAGGAGGAGCTGCTGGGCGGGGAGGGCCGCGTGCTGGTCCGGCCCTCCGGTACGGAGCCCCTGATCCGGGTCATGGTGGAGGCAAAAACCGTCCGGCAGGCCGATGAATGCGCGGGCCGTCTGGCGGATTTGGTGAAAACGCTAAAATTATAGGGAAACTATTTACAAATTTTTAATATTTACTTGACAAACCCAGGGGGAAATAGGTATAATAAACATGTCGATCAGTGAAGCCCGATTAACCGCGTACGAAGCGCTGTCCGATGAAGAGCTCTCCGCCCTGGCGCGGCAGGGGAGCCGGGACGCGGAGGAGATACTTGTCAAGCGGTATACCCGTCTGGTGCGCCAGCTGTCCCGGCCCTACTATCTGGCCGGAGGGGACAGCGATGATTTGATACAGGAGGGCATGATCGGCCTGATGTGCGGCGTCCGGGAGTACGACGAAGAAAAACCGGCCAGCTTCCGCACGTTCGCAGAAATATGTATCCGCAACCGGCTGTACTCCGCTGTCCGGGCCGCCGCCCGGGATAAGCACACGCCGCTCAATCAGTCGGTTCCTCTTGAAATACCCTTCTTTGACGGTCAAAGCCCCATGTTCGGCGCGATGGCGGGGGAGAACCCCGAGGATCTCATCATCGGCCGGGAGGGGGTTCAGGACGCCCTGAGCGATGTACGCAAGCAGCTGTCCGATTTCGAGGCGAAGATATTGGGGTACTATTTAGACGGCCTGACCATCCGGGAAATGGCCAAAGCGGTTTCACGGTCCCCCAAGTCGGTGGACAACGCCGTGCAGCGCATCCGGCGCAAGGCAGCGCGGCAGCTTAACCCAGGCGATCTCAGCAAAGGCTGAACGCAATATATTTTTTTCTATTCAAAGAGAGGGTAAAATCATGTACGAAGACAAGACCTTAGTTTGCAAGGAGTGCGGTCAGGAGTTCGTTTTCACCGCTGGCGAGCAGGAGTTCTATGCCGAGCGCGGCTTCCAGAACGAGCCCCAGCGCTGCAAGGCCTGCCGTGACGCTCGCAAGAACGCCGCCCGCGGCCCCCGCGAGTACTTCACCGCTGTCTGCGCGAACTGCGGCGGCGAGGCCAGAGTGCCTTTCGAGCCCAAAAGCGATCGTCCTGTGTATTGCAGCGATTGCTTTGCCAAGATGCGTGAGCAGGGCTGATAGATAGCAATGGTCGGGGGGCGTCCTGTAGGGGACGCCCCCTTTTTATCTGCGGCCCTGCGGGC
>VSNB01000185.1 GCA_009774055.1 Clostridiales bacterium | reverse complement strand
CCCAGCAGATCATCGGTGAACTGGAAAGCGTCCTCGTTCTGCACCACCTTGTAGCGGTCACTGACGATACCCAGGGCGGCGTTGTCGGTGCTGCGGGTGTTCACTTTGTACCCTGCGATCAAGGAGCCATCCTCGGAGTAGACGTTCTTCTGGATGACCTCCCAATCCAGGCCAGCGTAGATCAGAGCGTCAGCGGAGGTAGGGGCCTCCTGGACTTCCACTCCCAAGCCGTGCCAGGGCTTTTCACGGACATAGAACATAGTTTCAACATTAGCGGGCATAACAGTTACCTCCTATTTTGTTTTGATTTTGTTGATTTGGGCAGAGAAATAGAGGGCCTCCCACACGGGAAGCCCTCTATTCCAGGTACGTCTCAGGGTCATCGGTGAACTTGGCGGGTTCCTCCTTTCCACCAGTGCTCTGTGCCGCCGTCAGCAGGACAGTGAGTGCCATCAGGATCGCCTTGAGAATCTTCTTTTTGGACAATATAGATCACTCCATTCCTTATTATGTCACTGATAGAATATATCGCTGACGCAGAGTATGATACGATGAAAACAAGGACACCCGCTACAGGTGTCCTTGTGATTCATGTACCCAATATCTACAGCCCTATCTTTTCTTATGCTCAGATGTCGAGTGATTTTCCAACGCTTGCTTCTGGAATCGCTCGAACGTCTGATAGCAGTTCTCCTTGCACGGGGGACAAGGGTTGACCATCGTATGTACCAACCCCAGTTTGTACGGGCACTTAGGACATGGCGGGTTTGTGTGATGGATCAGGTCTTTTGCTTTCAACAGTTGCACCTCCAAATCGTGATTATGGTGATGAAGAAGGATGCAGTATCACTTAATCAAGTGAGATATCCTTCTCGCAGCATCGAGGAAAGAATATATATTTACGACTATGTCTCATGCGGCATTACTCCGTAGCGGCTTCAAGAGATATAGGACCAATATATGACTCTCAGCTTCCGGACATATCTTGTCGTTGCTATCATTAAAAGTGTTTGCCACAATCCGCCGTTTATGCTATAATATAATTGAGGGGTTTTATTTGCTTTGACTGGAATGCTGCATTTTTCCAGGCAGTAATGATGCACTTGGGTATATGAAGCCGAAATGTTACTCTTTTCGATGGGAGGATGCTTATGGGTTTTTTGTTTGATATCAAGGGACAACTAAGCACAATTCGTCTTGCCGATTCAAATGCCCTTTGGCCACTATTTGAAGCAGTTGTAAATTCTATTCAGTCGATAGAAGACTCGCCGAATAAGGATTGCGGCAAGATTGTGATTCACGCACATAGAAAAACATCCAATCAATTTGGCCTGGAATCCAAAGAGCCTCTTGGCCGTTTTGAGTCCTTTTCTATTACAGATAACGGGATTGGGCTAGATGCAGAGAATTATCGGTCTTTTAACACTGCATATTCCACATTAAAGGTTCAAAAAGGTTGTAAAGGTATAGGAAGATTTCTTTGGCTAAAAGCTTTTGATTCTGTTAAAATTAAAAGTGTTTTCGCTGAAGATAAGTCGTTTTTCTGTCGAGAATTTACTTTTACATCGGATGGAATAGCGCCAGAGGACAATCAAGCCGAAACATCAGTTCAAGAACTCTCTACTACAATTCGGCTAAGTAACTTTCACACTAATTACCAGAATGCTGCACCAGTCGAATTGGAGGCCGTTGCAAAACGAATTATTGAACATTGCCTTCCGTTTTTTATTTCTGAAAAGTGTCCAGAAATAATTCTTCTTGATGATGAATCCGCTCCAATAAAATTGAATCAATACTATGCAGAGAATGTGAAAGATTCCTTGCATCAAGACCGTTTTACACTCAATGATGTTGACTTTACGATATACCATCTTCGCTTACCAGAGGGATTTTCCGGACATGAATTGCACTTATGTGCAAATATGCAAGAGGTTCGCTCTGTTGAACTAAAAAAATATATTCCGAATTTGCAAAAGAAAATTATTCCCAATGATGACTCAGGCGGTTTCTTCTATGTGGGATATATTGTCAGTGGATATTTGGATTCCAGAGTCAATACGACCAGGACAGATTTTGATTTCGATGAAAATTACGGACAAATTTCCTTTTTCGGGACTGGTGAAGAGTCTGTCCTGACTACAGCGATTGAGTATATTAAAGGATATTTGGCAGACTATTTGTCTGATATAGACCAGAAAAAGCGGCGGCAAATCAAAAACTTTGTACAACAAGATCGGCCTACCTATCGCTATTTGCTACAGATGAAGCCGGAGATTTATGACAGTATTCCTGCCGGGCTAAAACCTGATGCTTTAGAGCTTGAACTCCACAAGGCGGTTCAAGCGTGGGAAACAGAAATCAAAAAACAAGGGCTAGAACTGGAGAAAGCAGTAAAAAATCAGGTGGCAGGTTCAGATATAACTTATCAACAGTTGTTTGATAGGTACTGGTCCAGTATTACTGAGATTAGTAAAACATCTTTAGCTGAATATGTGACACGAAGAAAAACCTTACTGGCGCTTCTGGAAGATGCGCTGACTATTCAAGAAAATGGGTTGTTTAAGAAAGAAGACGTTATTCATTCCTTGATCTGCCCGATGCGCCATACATCAGATGATATACCGTTTGAGGAAATGAATTTGTGGGTCATAGATGAGCGATTGGCGTATCATAGATTCCTTGCATCAGATAAAACAATACAGTCTTTACCTGACATTGATAGTAGAAGCATAAAAGAATTAGATATTGCTGTTTTTGACCGAGCCTTTGCCTTTTCAGAAGATGAAGCACCGTTGAATACGATAACAATAATTGAATTCAAAAAGCCTGATAATAAGAAAGATAATCCTCTGCGGCAAATGGGAGGTTATATTGATGAAATCGTAGCGGGTCGAAAAAAACGAGCAAATGGGCTGGCTTTTGGCGATTGTAGTAGAACTTGCTTCCGTTGTTATGCTATTTGTGACTTAACAACGAAAATGATATCGCTTTGTAAAGATGCAGGGCTTCGCATGACCCCTGATGGGATGGGTTATTATGGATACCAGTCAGAGCGACACGCTTATTTTGAAGTCATTTCTTATGCCAAGCTCCTTGCAGATGCTAAAAAGCGAAATCAAATCCTGTTCGATAAACTCTTCACGCCTAAACCTGGTGAAGTGACTCATGGAACAGCAAAGGAGGCCACCTAAATGCCCCGTCCAAGAAAGAACGCCGAGTCAGAGACAGACGCCGCCAAAATGCGCGACATCGAAGCCTATACCCATGATGATAAAAAGCGGGCCAACAACCCGCCGGTGGGCATGGCCCAGCACGACAAAGCGGAGGAGAAAGTGAAAACCTACCAGTTCGATCCCCACCTTTCCCCCTCCCTGCAATGGGCGGGCAAGGCGGAGGGGACGAGCTTTGACGTGCCTACCTCCTCCATCCATATCCACGAGTCCATCAAGCCCTTCAATATCATTGCGCAGATCACAAAGGCATACTCGGAGGCGGAGGAGGACCAGCTTGAGGGACAGGTCGGCTTATTTGCCGCCGAGACTCCGGCGGAGCGGATGCGCCGCCGCAGGGAGGCCATCGAGTTTTATCAGCACGGCGTTGACTGGACGAACCGGCTGATTGCGGGAGACAGCCTGGTCATCATGAATTCCCTGCTGGAGAAGGAGGGCATGGCCGGACAGGTGCAGATGGTCTACATCGACCCGCCCTACGGTATCAAGTACGGCTCTAACTTCCAGCCCTTTGTGGACAAGCGGGATGTGAAGGACAAAAAGGACGAGGACCTGACCCAGGAGCCGGAGATGATCAAAGCATTCCGGGACACCTGGGAGCTGGGCATTCACTCCTACCTGACCTATCTGCGCAACCGCCTGCTGCTGGCGCGGGAGCTGCTGGCCGACAGCGGAAGCGTGTTTGTACAGATCAGTGATGAAAATTTGCATCATGTTCGGGAAATTTGCGATGAGGTATTCGGTGTTGAAAATTTTGTTGCGATTATAAAATTCCAGAAAACAGGAAGTTTGGCTGCAAGTTTGATGAGTAGTACCACAGACTATCTCGTGTGGTATGCAAGAGATAAAACTATGGTCAAATATCATCAACTTTATCTTGAACGCAAGACAGGTGATACCGCTCTTGATAGGTATGATTATATTGAATTGCCTGATGGGACTATTCAAAAGCTCACTCGTCCACAAATTTTAGGACAGCAACCTTTGCCGGACGGGAAACGTCTTCGCTACACAACACTCCTATCAGATGGGGAAAGTAACGCTCCTGAGCAAACTGTATCGATAAATGGGGAAGACTTTCTTCCACGTCACGGAAAACATTGGAAAACATCTCCAGAGGGAATTGAAAGACTTCACACAAAGGGTAGAATCCAAAAACTCGGAAGTACAATTTGGTATAAAAGATATGTAGAAGACTTTCCAGTAATTCCTTTGAATGACCGCTGGGAAAGCTTGCAAATCGGTGTTGAATTAACCTATGTCGTACAAACATCTCCAATGGTTATCCAACGCTGTATGCTCATGACCACCGACCCTGGCGACCTGGTGCTGGACATCACCTGCGGCAGTGGCACCACCGCCTATGTAGCCGAGCAGTGGGGCCGCCGTTGGATCACCTGCGACACCTCCCGGGTGGCTGTCACGCTGGCCAAACAGCGGCTGATGACCGCCACCTTTGACTACTACAAACTGGCACATGAGGAACAGGGTGTGGGCAGCGGTTTCGTTTACAAGACCGTCCCCCATATCACGCTGAAATCCATTGCCAACAACGAGCCCCCTGCCACTGAGACCCTCTACGACCAGCCGGAAATCGACAAAACGAAAATTCGTGTGACCGGGCCCTTTACCGTGGAGGCCCTTCCCGCTCCCGTGGTCAAGCCGCTGGACGATCTGGGCGGCATGGAAGAGGACGTCAGCGCCAAGCAGACCGACTGGCGGGATCAGCTTCTGGCCACCGGCATCCTAGGCCGGGGCGGTGCGAAGCTGGAGTTCAGCCGGGTGGAGCCGCTGTCCGGCACGAAATTCCTGCAAGCTGAGGCGGAGACAAAGGAGGACACGCCCCGCCGGGCGGTGATCTGCTTTGCCGGGGAGACCAAGCCGCTGGATTCCCGCATGGTGGAAATGGCGCTGGACGAGGCGGAGGCCATGCGCCCCGCGCCCCAGCTCATCGTGTTTGCCGCATTCCAGTTTGACCCGGAGGCCGCTAAAAATATCGCGGAGACAAATTGGCCCGGCGTGACGCTGTTGCAAACGCAGATGAATACGGACCTGATGACCGAGGATCTGAAAAAGAAGCGTTCCTCCGACCAGTCCTTCTGGCTGGTGGGCCAGCCGGACGTGGAGCTGATCCGGGATGGCCGCAGCAAGACCCGGTATAAGGTACGGGTCAATGGGTTTGACTACTATGATGTGAAAAAGGGAACCGTAGAATCCGGCAGTACCTCCCGCATCGCCATGTGGATGCTGGACACGGATTACGATGGAATGTGCATCGTGCCCAAGCAGGTATTCTTCCCCATGGGCGGCAAAAAGGACGGCTGGAACAAGCTGGCGAAAACGCTGCGGGCAGAGATCGACCCGGACCTGATCGAAAAATTTGCTGGGAACGAGTCCCTGTGGTTTACCGTGCAGCCCTATTCCATGATCGCGGTGAAGATCATCGACGACCGAGGAATTGAAAGCCTGAAGGTGATAAGGGTAGGTGAAGACTGATGGCAGGAATTGATCAGCTTATTATCAATTCGGCCTACCGTGAGCCGACCCATCACTGGAAGTACGATCTCAACGGCCAGACATTCCAGAGAGAGCCGGGCCGCCGTCCAGCGGGCTATTTTGTGGCTGGGCAGGGGTCCAATCAGTACAACGATATCGGGCAGTTCATGGAGCTGCCGCTGGTGAATATGATCCGGCCCCGCGTCAAGGCATGGCGGGAGGCGGGGTATCCAGGAGTCACCGGCGTGACCAAAAAGCTGTTGGAGCACTGGAACGACAAGGATGCCCGGCAGTATCAGTTTTTCTTTTGCCAGATGGACGCTATGGAGACGCTGATCTGGCTGACGGAAGCGCCGGAGGCAGATCGTGTCGGCGTTGATGTTCCCGGCGACGGCGGCGCGTTCCGGCGCATCTGCACCAAGCTCTGCACCGGTGGCGGAAAGACGACCGTCATGGCCATGCTGATTGCGTGGATGGTCTGTAATTGTCAGCGCCAGTGATAAAATGTAAGAAAACGCCGAGGAAAAAATGTAGATTTATGGCGGAGGAGGCGAAAAAA
>VSNB01000184.1 GCA_009774055.1 Clostridiales bacterium | reverse complement strand
AAGGGTTTTTAACGAAGTCTGGGCGGAAAATCCGCCGTCAAGACGTGCGCGGGGAGATATGAAACAGGCTCTAAGGAACGGGGTCATAAAAATCTCCCTTGTAAAAGGGATGGCACCGCAAAAACCGCTTCAGCGCCAGCCAGCTCCCCTTTGCCGCGCCATACTTGGCGACAGCCTCCGCAGCATACTGGGAGCAGGTAGGGATAAAGCGGCACCGGGGCGGGAGCCCCGGCGAGATCTGCCTCTGATAGAACCGAATGGCGCCCAGGAGAAACCGGCGGATCACGACTTACCCTCCTGCAGGAGCCCCAGCTGGCCGCAGGCGCGGTAAAAGGCGTCGGTCAGCTTCAGATAGGGCCCGTCCACTGTCCGGCCGCGGGCCACCAGGATCATATCATACCCCTGCTTCAGCTCCGGCTGGGCCAGCCGGTAGACCTCCCGGAGCCGTCTCCTGGCCCGGTTCCGCACCACGGCGCAGCCCAGCTTGGTGCTGACGGTGACGCCCAGCCGGTTCCGCCTCTGCCCATTGGGGCGGACGTAGAGCACCAGGTAGGGGGTCACGGCGGACTTTCCCCGGTTGTAAATCCTGCGGAAGGTACGGTTTTCCTTGATCGTAACGGTTTTTTTCATCGGCTCATTACCCGTAAGGACGGCCATCTGAACGCCCCGCGTTCAAACGACCGTCCCATTCTGATCTATCCTCATTTGCGATGCAGCAAGCTCCGCCGCGGCCTATGGCCGCAGGCAGCGGCCCAACGGCGCGCCTCAATGGGTCAGGCGGTTGCGGCCCTTGGCGCGGCGGCGGGCGAGCACCTTGCGGCCGTTGGCGGTTCTCATCCGCTTACGGAAGCCGTGCTCTTTGGAGCGCTGGCGCTTTTTGGGCTGATAGGTACGGAACATTTGCATACACCTCCTAGTAAGTCTGTTTTTGCTGAGGGACCGCAAAGCGGGCCCTCTACTCGACGGCGGGGAAACAGATATTCCCCCCGCAGTTGACACGACACTGCCTGCCAGAGTGACAAGCAGTAATCATTATACATAAAAAAGGGAGGGATGTCAACAAAAAATTCCGGTTCCCCGTTGATTTCGTGTGGATTGGGAGGGTATCCGGTGGATCAGGCCGGTTCCTTGAGAAATACATCGCGGTCCTCCGATGACAGTTCCGGCTGGAAGCGGAAGCCCAGCTGGTCGAACGCGCGGATATCCGCCCGGTCCGCGACATGGTTTTCCGCCAGCCAGCGCACCATCTGCCCCCGGGCCATTTTGCAGAAGACGCCCTTTTCAGCGACCCTGCCGTCCTTCCACTCCCCAAAGGTGCAGGTGACGAACCGGACGCTTGGGGGAAGATGGGGCTCCACCGCCCTGCTGTACTCCCTGGAGGCCAGGTTCAGCACAAGTTCGGTTTCCTGGGCCAGCCGGCGGGCCAGGCGGTCCCCCCAGAATTGGTACAGGTCCCGGCAGCCGTCCGCCGGCAGCCGGGCCTGCATTTCCAGCCGGTAGGGGGTTACGCCGTCAAAGGGCCGCAGCAGGCCGTAGAAGCCGGAGAGAATCCGCAGTCGCTCCCGGAGGTAGTCCAGATGCGCCGATTCCATAACGCCGGGGGCCATGTACCGGTACTGGATGCCCTCGTAGGAAAGAATGGCCGGCGTGAGATTGCGGCGCAGGTCCATGCGTTCCAGACGCTCCGCGTTCAGCTTTGCGATGGCGTCGCCGCACTTCCACAGGGCCTGCAGCTCCTTGGGGGACATGCCCTGGAGGACGGCCTTCAGCCTCTCCGCCTGGGGTAAAAACTGCGGCAGGCCCTCTACGGCGAAGCTGTCCGTGTCCACGGTCATTTTCTTTGCGGGAGCGATGATGATGCGCATGGGGTTTCCTCCGTTCGGCCTGATATTTGAAAAGCGGTAAAAAAGAGTCCAGAGCAATCCGCAACGAACTGCTCTGGACTCTCCTTTTCACACAAGTGCCGTCCTGACAGGGACGAGCAGGCCCGCGGACGATTACTTCACCAGAGAAGCGATCTCCTCGGCAAAATTCTCCTGCTTCTTCTCGATGCCCTCGCCCTTCTCAAAGCGGACGGCGTCCAGCAGGCGCACGGTGACGCCGGCGGCCTTGGCCACGGTGTTCATATACTGCTCCACGGTCATTTCGCCGTCCTTGACGAAGTCCTGCTGGAGCAGGCAGTTCTCGGCATAGAACTTGTTGAGCTTGCCCTCGACGATCTTCTCCTTGACCTGGGCGGGCTTGCCGGCCATCTTGGGATCGTTGTCCATCTGGGCCAGCATGATGCGCTTCTCCTCCTCCAGGACATCGGGGGTCACCTGGGCCTTGTCCCAGAAACGGGGGTTCAGCGCGGCGATCTGCATCGCCAGGTCCTTGCCCATTTCCAGCACCTTGTCGGTGGCCTCGCCGTCCACGTCCAGGTTCACCAGCACGCCGATCTTGCCGCCGGCATGGATATAGGGCACGCTGACACCCTCGGGGAAGCGGGCGAAGCGGCGGACCTTGATGTTCTCGCCGATGACCAGGACCATTTCCTGCTGCTGCTGGAGGACGGTCAGGTCCGTGCCGTTATACTTGCAGTCCATCAGAGCGTCCAGATTGGCGGGAGCCTGGGCGGCCACGGTGGCGGCCACGCCCTTGACGAAGTCCACAAACTTCTCGTTCTTGCCCACGAAGTCGGTTTCGGCGTTGACCTCTACCACCACGCCCACGCCGTTGATCACGGCGGCATAGGCCATGCCCTCGGCGGCGATGCGGCTGGCCTTCTTGGCGGAAGCGGCCAGGCCCTTCTCCCGCAGGTACTCCACGGCCTTGTCCATGTCGCCATCGGAGGCGGTCAGGGCCTTCTTGCAGTCCATCATGCCCACTCCGGTCATTTCCCGCAGTTTCTTTACGTCAGCAGCTGTAAAAGCCATAATTGTATTCCTCCCAATATTTTTGATGATGATTTCCGAATGAAACATATAAAAAATGCGGAAATAATAGTATATCCAGAATTCACGAAAACGGGGCGGGACATTCCCGCCCCATAGGGTTTTTTATTTACTCGGCGGCGGGCGCTTCCTCAGCGGCGGGCTCCTCGCTCTGCTCGCCCTGGCGGCCCTCGATCATGGCGTTGGCCATAATGGAGGAGATCAGCTTGATGGCGCGGATGGCGTCATCGTTGCCGGGGATGGGGTAATCGATCTCGTCGGGGTCGCAGTTGGTGTCGGCGATGGCCACCACGGGGATGCCCAGCTTGTGGGCCTCGGCAATGGCGTTGCGCTCCTTGCGGGTGTCCACGATGAACAGGGCGCCGGGGAGGCGCTTCATCTCCTTCACGCCGCCCAGGTACTTCTCCAGCTTGGCGATCTCGCCCAGGTGCTTCATGACTTCCTTCTTGGGCAGCATATCGAAGGTGCCGTCCTCCTGCATCCGCTTGAGCTGGTTGAGTCGGTCCACACGGGTGCGCATGGTCTTGAAGTTGGTCATCATGCCGCCCAGCCAGCGGGCGTTGACAAAGTACATGTTGCAGCGGGCGGCCTCTTCCTTGATGGCCTCCTGGGCCTGCTTTTTGGTGCCCACGAACAGCAGGGACTCGCCGTTCTCGCTGAGCTGGCGGACGAAGTTGTATGCCTCCTCCAGCTTCTTGACGGTCTTCTGCAGGTCGATGATATAGATGCCGTTGCGCTCGGTGTAGATATAGGGGGCCATCTTGGGGTTCCACCGGCGGGTCTGGTGACCGAAGTGTACGCCGGCTTCCAGGAGCTGCTTCATAGATACGACGCTTGCCATGTTTGTTGTTTCCTCCAAAATTTAGTTTTTACCCTCCAGGACCCTCAACCGTCCGGCTAACCATGTGGATCACACAATGACCGCATCGAGCGGTCCCGCGTGATCGTACCTTAAACGGGACGCTTAAGGTACGCGGCACCGGCCAGACGTCCGGTCCTGTGCGGAATCCTGTGTATGATAGCACATCCTGCCAGAGATTGCAAGGGAAATTTCACAAAAAACGCATAAAAATTGCGCAAAGTCCCGGCAAGCGGCTTCTCCGCCGCCATATTGCTTCCGAACCGAGAAGATCGGAAGCGGTCCATGCCATGTTTCGCGGCGCAAATTATAAAATCCGCCCATCCCGGCAAAACTGAACCCGAGGTGATAAATTATGGGTTCTTTCCGCCGCGCCGCACCGCCGGCCCCCTATTTTGAAGGCTGGTATCTGAAGCACCAGAATCGGGCCGGGCAGTCCCTGGCCCTGATTCCCGCCTTCCACACCGATGCCGGGGGACGCCGCGCCGCGTCCCTCCAGGTGATCTCCAACAGCGGCGCGTGGTGGCTGGAATATCCACCCGCCCTGTGCCAGGCTTCCCGCCAGCCGCTTCAGATCCGGATGGGGCCGTCCCGCTTCAGCGGCCAGGGCGTCGACCTCCGGATCGAGCAGGCCGGCCTGTCCCTCCACGGCGCGCTCCGGTACGGCCCGCTTACGCCCCTCCGCTCGGACATCATGGGGCCCTTCCGGCATCTCGCCGGCATGCAGTGCTCCCACGGCGTCGTCAGCATGGGCCACTCCCTCCGCGGCGTCCTGCGCCTCAACGGAGAGACGCTGGATTTCTCCAGCGGCCTGGGGTATATCGAAACGGACCGCGGCCGCTCCTTTCCCCGCCGCTACCTCTGGACCCAGTACCTCTGGGACGAGCCGCCGGGCGGCAGCCTGATGCTTGCGGCGGCCTCCGTCCCGCTGCCCACCGGCAGCTTTACGGGCTGCATCTGCTCCATCTTATACCAGGGCCGGGAGTACCGCCTGGCCACCTACCGGGGCGCCCGGATCGAGGCGTGGTCCCCCGCCGGAGCGGCTGTCCGGCAGGGGAGGTACCGCCTGCAGGCCGAGACGCTGTCCGCCCAGGGACAGGACCTCCGCGCCCCGGCGGAGGGCCGCATGGAGCGCACCATCCACGAGAGCCTCTGCGCGGAGGTCCGCTACCGCTTCTGGCGCGGAGAGGACCTTCTGTTCGAGCGCACGGACCGACGCGCCAGCTTCGA
The DNA here is from genome assembly GCA_009774055.1 of Clostridiales bacterium. Taxonomy (GTDB): domain Bacteria; phylum Bacillota; class Clostridia; order Oscillospirales; family Oscillospiraceae; genus Pelethomonas. The sequence goes on along the minus strand of VSNB01000184.1, from coordinate 1,309 downwards.
GTACTCCCAGGAGCCCCGCCGGTAAGGGCCGACGCGCCGGCCCCGCGCCGGGTATTTTTCCCGCCCGGAAAAATAACAGTGGAAAACCGCCGCCCGCCGTGGTATACTATATCTATCTGAAGGAAGGAGGGCAGTCAAATGCCGTACATTCTCGCCGCTATCGGCGTCATCATCCTGATTCTGCTGATCACCAACATCCAGGTGGTGCAGCAGTCCCGCGCCTTCGTGGTAGAGCGCCTGGGGGCGTACCAGACCACCTGGGGCGTGGGCGTCCATATCAAGGTGCCCTTTATCGACCGGGTGGCCAAGCGGGTGAGCCTGAAGGAGCAGGTCGTCGACTTCGCTCCCCAGCCCGTCATCACCAAGGACAACGTCACCATGCAGATCGACACCGTCATCTATTTCCAGATCATCGACCCCAAGCTGTACGCCTACGGCGTGGAGCACCCCATGAGCGCCATTGAGAACCTGACCGCTACCACCCTGCGCAACATCATCGGCGACCTGGAGCTGGACCAGTCCCTTACCAGCCGGGACCACATCAATACCCAGATGCGCGCCATCCTGGACGAGGCCACGGACCCCTGGGGTATTAAGGTCAACCGCGTGGAGCTGAAGAACATCATCCCGCCCCGGGACATCCAGGATTCCATGGAGAAGCAGATGCGCGCCGAGCGGGAACGCCGCGAGGCCATTCTCCAAGCCCAGGGCCAGAAGGAGAGCCAGATCCTGGTGGCGGAAGGCGAGAAGCAGTCCGCCATCCTCCGGGCCGACGCCGCCAAGCAGGCCGCCATTCTGGAGGCCGAGGGCCAGGCCGCCGCGATTTTGAAGGTCCAGCAGGCCCTGGCGGACTCCATCAAGCTCCTCAACGAGGCCAACCCCAACGACCAGGTGGTAAAAATCAAGGCTCTGGAGGCATTCCAGGCCGCCGCCGACGGCAAGGCCACCAAGATCATCATCCCCAGCGAGATTCAGGGTCTGGCCGGCCTGGCGTCCAGCGCCAAGGCGCTGCTGGAGGCGGATAAGCCGTAACGGTCCGCCCCCTCCCAAATAGAAGCACTGCAGAATCCGCAAAGAATTGTAATGCATTTGTTTTACAATTCTTTGCGGGTTTTTGTAATAGTAAGAGAAAAGGAGGTGTGGGCATACGGCATCAAAAAGCGCAAACGTCAATTATTAGAAGCTGTACCAATAGGCGCCGGCACGTATCTTGACGGAAAATTTTTGTCTGGCTGCGTCAGAAACTCTTGAAATCCGTCAGGATTCCTGCGAGTTTCTTCCTTGCCAGACAAAAATTTTTCTCGCCAAT
>VSNB01000183.1 GCA_009774055.1 Clostridiales bacterium | reverse complement strand
ACAGCCGTCAGATAAACCTGCCTTGCCTGATAGTCCCCCGGAATCAGCGGGAAGGAGATACCCGCATGCATCAGTGCCGCGCCGCCGCAGACCCGCTCCCCGCCGTCAATCCGGTAGCGCAGATCGGGGTCCAGACCCCGCAGGCGCAGGACGATGAAGGGCAGCGCCGCCGTGGTGGAACCGGTGACCAGGGATACCAGGGCCTCCCGCTTGTCCGTCGAAACGTGGGCCCAGGCGGCGTAGGCCGTATTGCGGAAGGGATCCGTCAGCCGGTAATAGTCCCCCTGGTGGATGAGCACAGCCCGTTTCTTGAAGGTCCGCACCTGCTCTCGAACCACCTCTTTTTCCTCGTCTGTGCATTTCCCCAGGTCCATCTCGTACCCGAAGGTGCCGCACATAGCCGCCACACCCCGGGTTTCCATCGGCGTATACCGGCCCGTCTGCCCGTTGGGCACGGCAGAGACATGGGCCCCCACGGAGCTGACGGGATAACAGAAGGTGGTGCCGCACTGGATGCGCAGGCGGTCAATGGCGTCGGTGTTGTCGCTGCACCAGATCTGAGGGGTATAGTAGAGCATCCCTGCGTCAAACCGCCCGCCGCCGCCGCTGCATCCCTCGATGAGCAGGTCCGGATAATCCCGGCGGAACCGCTCCAGCAGGTCGTAGACCCCCAGCACGTACCGATGGTATACCTCCCCCTGCCGTCCGGCGGGGATGGCGGCGGACCACACATCGGTAAGGGACCGGTTCATGTCCCATTTCACATAGGCGGCCTTTGCACTGTCCAATACCTGCCGCAGGGCGGCGTAGATATGGTCCCGGACCTCCTGCCGGGAGAAGTCCAGCACCAGCTGGCTCCGCCCCTGGGTCTGGGGGCGGTGGGGGGCCCCCAGGGCCCAGTCCGGATGGGCCCGGTACAGCTCGCTGTCCTCGCTGACCATTTCCGGCTCCACCCAGATGCCGAACTGCATCCCCAGCTCCCTGATGCGGGGGGCCAGGGCCTCCAGGCCGCCGGGGAGCTTCTTCTCGTTGACCGTCCAGTCCCCCAGGCCGCTGAAGTCGCTGTCACGCTTGCCGAACCAGCCATCGTCCATGACGAACAGCTCCATGCCCAGCGCCGCCCCCTCCCGGGCGATGGCGACCAGCTTTTCCTCGTCAAAATGGAACTCCGTGGCCTCCCAGTTGTTGATAAGCACCGGGCGGCGCTTTCCTCCGTAGGGGTCCCGGATGAGCTTCTCTCGGATGGCCCGGTGGAAGCGGTGGGTCATGGGGGTCAGGCCGTCGGGGGAGCAGACCAGGGCCGCCTCCGGGGCGGTGAAGCTCTCTCCGGGGTCCAGGGTCCAGCGGAAGTGATAGGGGTGGATGCCCATCACCAGCCGGGCGTCATCAAACTGGCTGCGCTCCGCCGCCGCCAGGAAATTGCCGCTGTACAGCAGGGCCGCGCCGTAGCAGACCCCGTGGTCCTCCCCGGCGTCATGCTCGCAGAGAATGACGAAGGGGTTGTGCTGGTGGCTGGAGGTCCCCCGGACGCTGCCCACGCTCTGCTCGCCGGGGCGCAGGGGGGCGCGGTCCAGGTGCCGCTCCTTGATGTGCCCGCCGTTAAAGGTGACGAAGTCCAGGTCCGCCCGGTTGAAGTCCAGGCACAGGCTCATAACCCGGCACAGGGCCACCGGTTCGGTTCCCCGGTTGGTCAGCCTTACGGCCCGGGTGATGAGGTCGTCCGCCTCGTCCACGCCGTACAGCAGCTCCGCCTCCACCCCGGAGCAGGGGTCCCGCAGCGTCACCGACAGCGTTTCCCACCCCTCGCCGAAGAAGGCGGGCAGGCCCTCCAGGGCGTATTTCCCCGGCAGAATGGCGTGGCCCGCGTAGCGCAGGTCCAGCAGCAGGCTGCCGTCGGCCTGCTCCACCTCGGCGGAGTGCAGGCGGAAGTCCCCCACCCCGCAGGTGGAGTACTCCTGAGGCAGGGTGTCCAGGGAGTAGGTCCGGTCCTCTCCGGAGCCGCTGGGGTTGGGGGAGAAGCCCCGGTCTGCGTATTGGAGGAGGCCGCTCAGGTCCGCCTCCTCCACCCGGGGGCCGTAATAGAGGTGGAGCAACACGCCACGGCGGTCCGCCTTCATCTGATAGGTGGTGCGCTGGGTGTGGAGGGTAAGGGTCCGGTTTTGTTCATTATAAAGTATCATAGGCCAGTCACCTTGTGTCGTAAGATCAATCGTATAGGAACTGAGTCTCTAAAGTGACAGCCCCGGCCTGCATTTCTGCCCGCCGGGGCTGCCGGAAAAGAGAGAAGAAGATAGCGGATTTTAGAACCTGTGAATAAAGGTTCTTACTTGCCGCCGGTGCCGGCGATACCTTCCACGAACTGGCGCTGGAAGATCAGGTACAGCACGATCATCGGCAGCATAGCCAGCAGGGAGCCGGCCATCAGCACCGGGAAGTTGGTGGTAAACTGGCCCTTCAGGGTGGACAGACCAGAGGACAGCGTCATCATCTTCAGGTCGGAGTTGACCACCAGGGGCCACATCAGGTCGCCGTAGGCAAACACGGCGGTGAAGATGGTCAGGGCTGCCACGGAGGTCCCCGTCAGGGGGAACATGACCTTATAGAAGGTCTGCCACTGGTTGCACCCGTCCAGATAGGCGGCCTCGCCCACCTCGTCGGGGATGCTCATGTAGGTCTGGCGCAGGAAGAACACGCCGAAGGCGCTGACCAGGCCAGGGAACACCAGGGCGAAAATCGTATTTGCCATGCCCATCTTGGCCACCATCTGGTACTGGGGGATAATGAAGATCTGGCTGGGCAGGGACATCTGGACCAGCACGATGCCGAAGAGGAGGTTCTTGCCCCGGAACTTCAGCTTGGCGAAGGCATAGCCCGCCATGGAGCTGAAGAGCACCGCGCAGATCACCCGGAAGAACACCATCAGTGTGGTGTTCCAGTACAGCCGGCCGAAAGGCAGGGAGTCGATGGCATCCTTGAAGTTATCCAGCATCCACTTGGCGGGGAAGATGATCACGGGGTCCACCGCCACGCTCTCCGCAACGGTCTTGGAGCTGGTGAGGATCATCCACGCGAAGGGGAACACCATGATCAGCGCGCCCAGGACCAGGAAGAAATAGGTGAAGAATTTGTTGATGGCGTAGGAGCGCCGCAGGGAATCCGTACTTTTCATGTCCATGCCTCCCTCTTAAATGTCGTAAGTGACCCACTTCTTCTGGCCCCAGAACTGGATGAGGGTCACCAGAAGGATCAGGCCCACGGTCCACACCACGATGGCGGAGCCGTAGCCCCGTTCGCCCGCCACGAAGGACGAGCGGTAGAACAGGTACATCAGGCTCTGCATGTCCGTCAGCGCCGGGTTGGTTTCGTCCGCCATCATATAGATGAGGTCGTACACCTTCATGGAGGCCATCAGGCGCATGATGAGCACGGAGAACATGGTGGGGGAAACCATCGGCAGGGTGATGGTGAAGAACTGCCGGACCTTGCCCGCACCGTCGATGCTGTTGGCCTCGTAGAGGGTCTTGGGGATATTCTGCAGGCCCGCCAGCAGCAGCACCGCATCATAGCCGATGCTGCTCCACACGGAGACGATGGCCACGGCGATCACAGCGGTCTTGGGGTCGGTGATCCACTGGATCTTGGCGCCCAGCATCTGGTTTAGGATGCCGTACTCACCGTTGAAGATCCAGCGCCACACCATGGCCACGGCGGCGGGGGCGCACACCAGTGGCAGGAAGAACAGGGTGCGGAAGCCTCCCTTGAACTTCACCTTGGCGTTGAGCAGCATGGCCACGAAGAGGGCCAGGATCACACCCACCGGCACGGTGAGGATACAGAAGAAGATGGTGTTCCAGGTGGCCTTCCAGAATTCCGTGTTCCCGAACATGTCCACGTAATTCTTCAGGCCGATGAATTTATAATGACCGAAGCCCAGGTGCTCGCAGAAGCTGGCGTAGACGGTCTGGACGAAGGGCCACAGGTTCAGCACCACCAGGCCGATGATGGTGGGCGCCACCATGAACCAGCCCCAGTTCTCCTCCCGCCGGGCGGCGGCAGACAGTTTTATCTTATTCTTCAAAAAAATTCCCTCCTCTCACGTTCAGTCAGACGTGACGTAATAGTCGGCGATCTCCTGCATCCGCGCCAGGGAGCTGTCGATGTCAGCGCCGTTGTAGATCTTGACCATCTCGTCGGCCACGTTGGATTTCCACTTCCGGCGGCTGGCGTTATTGATGTACTGGACGGCGTAGTCGAACTGACCGTAGCACTGCTCCAGGTCCAGCATGTAGTCAAAGTCGCCGAAAGACTTGGACCAGGTTTCCTCCAGGCCCAGGTAGGCGGGAATAGCCGCGCCGGACTCGCCCTGGATGCGCTGGCCCTCCTCGCTGCCGAAGAAGCGGAGCACTTCCTTGACCGTCTCCAGGTTCTTGCCCTTTGCGGCGGTGGAGTAGCACAGGCCGTTGGAAATGGACCCCCGACCATCGCCGGAAACGGGATCGGGGCACCGGGGCAGCATGGCGATATCCCACTTGCCCACCATGTCGGGGTAGTTCTTCATCTCGTTGAGAAGGTTCCAGCTGCCCTCCAGGAACATGCAGCCCATGCCGGAGAAGAAGGCGGTGCCGGGGCTGGTTTCAGCGAAGTAGTTCTGGTCGGGGCACCAGTCGTTCTTCTGGAGGTTTACGTAGAACTTAACGGCTTCCGCAGTGGCGGGCTGGGTATATCCGGCGTGGATGTTCGTCTCCGGATCCAGTATGTAGCCGCCTTTCTGATAGACGAAGTTCCAGTAGCCCAGCTGCTCGTCGTTGTAGGCCATGTAGCCGTACTTGCCGGTGGCGTCGAAGATCTTCTGGGAGGCGTCGGTCAGATCGTCCCAGGTCCAGTCCGCAGTGGGGTAGGCCACGCCGGCGGCGTCAAACATTTCTTTGTTATAGACCAGGAGCACGTTGTCCTTGTCCTTGGGAATGCCGTAAATGCGGCCGTCGGTGCCGCTGGCGTTGCCGATGGAGATGTCGGAAAAATGGTTCTGGTAGTAGCTGGCGTCCTCATCGGCATAGAGGTCCGTCAGGTCCGCCAGGATGCCGAAGTCCGCATAGTAGAGGATCTGGTCGGTGTGCATCCAGTAGATGTCGGGCATGGTGTTGCTCTCGGCCGCAGCCTCCAGCTTGGTCCAGTACTCGCTCCAGTTGGTAACCTGGACCTCGATGACCACGTTGGGGTCTACCTGGGCGGTGTAGGCATCGCACATGGCCTGCATGCCGTCCCGCTGGGCCACATCCCAGATCTGGAAGGTCAGGTGTGTCTTGCCGTCTGAGGAGCCGCACCCGGCCAGCGACAGCAGCAGCGCCAGCGTCAGGGCTGCCGCCATCAAACGGGGAATTTTTCTCATAACTCCACTCCTTCATCGATTTTTCGCGCCGGCGTGTCCATCCATGACCGGCGGCGCGGATTTGCCTCTACTATAATATGAACGAAATATATCTGTAAATGACGTTTTGTGTGCAAAATATTTGCTGATTTTATAAATCCCTCCTTTTTTTAAATATCGCCCCACATTTGCAAATATTTTTCGCAAAATCGTTGCTTTTAACAGAAGTATACCGGCATATTTTGTATAAAACATAGAAATTAAAAACTTCTCCAGAAAACGCCTCCGGCGGCGCAGCCCTGCTCCGCCGCCGGTTTTCTGGTTTTGGATATATGTAAATGCGCTCTTTTGTAGTGGGAATGCCGCCTGCCGGAAATTCACGGAAACCAATTTTCACACCAAAGAGAGACAAGAGCGTTAGGCTCAAGAAGGCAGTCAAACATGATGTGGGAAAGGGGGCGTTTGGAGGAAGTTCGCATTTTAAGAAGCTGTACCAATAGGTGACGGTATGCAGATTGGCGAGAAAAATTTTTTGTCTGGCAAGGAAGAAACGCGCAGGAATCCTGACGGATTTCAAGCGTTTCTGACGCAGCCAGACGAAACATTTTCCGTCAAGATACGTGCCGGCGCCTATTGGTACAGCTTCTAAATGATTTGACAATGGATAGGGCAAATTTTCGGAGGATATTGATGTTTTTCTGAACATTTCTATCCTCAATGCGGCAAAAGTCCTCACCAAAATGGACATCCAACAGCCAGTGCATAGATTCCACAGACCACTCCATCCGGGTGGGATGAAGCAGGTCCCGTGCAGACAGTTTTCTGCTGGAGATATAGTAATGCCATTCACTGGTTTTCTTTCCCTTTTCTTCAAATTCCGTATGGATCGCGCCAACACAGCACAGGCCCGGCCATGCCTGCCTATCGGGAATCCATCCAATATCTCCGGTAACAAATGCTGTTC
>VSNB01000182.1 GCA_009774055.1 Clostridiales bacterium | reverse complement strand
ATGGAGGAGGATTCTTAAGGAACGTAGTTCCTTAAGCGATCTTTTGCTTCTTTTCGCTCGCGCGAAAAGAAGGCCCCCGCCCCGGCGAAGGGCGAATCAAAAATAGATTTGAAGCCGGGGCCGCCCCGCAGGGGCGGCATTTTATTGATACGGATCAGGCATCTTTTCAAGCATATGCATCCAAACAGGACTCATCTGCCGCAAGGTCTGAACCACCTCCGGCACCTGCCGGAGGATATAATCCACTTCCTCCATGGTGTTATACTCGCTCAGACTCAGCCGCAAAGACCCGTGGGCAATCTCATGAGGCATCCCCAGCGCCAGCAGTACATGGCTGGGGTCCAGGGACCCGCTGGTACACGCGCTGCCCGAGCTGGCGCAGATTCCCGCCAGGTCCAGCCGCAGCAGCAGGCTCTCCCCTTCGATCCCCTCGAAGCAGAAGCTGACCACGCCGGGGGCCTTGCGGGACGGTTCCCCGTTGCACCGGGAATTGGGAATCTGGCTCAGCCCCGCAATCAGCTTATCCCGCATGGCGGTTACCTTCGCCATGTTGGCCTCCAGATTCTCACAGCTCTCCCGCAGGGCCGCCGCCATGGCGAGAATGGCCGGGATGGACTCCGTGCCGCCCCGCTTCCCCCGCTCCTGGGCGCCGCCCTCTATGAAATTCTTCAGCCTGACGGACTTCTTGCAGTACAGCGCGCCGACGCCTTTGGGGGCGTGGAACTTGTGGCCGGAGAGGGACAGCATGTCGATGTTGTCCTTTACCACATCCACCGGGATATGGCCCACCGCCTGAACTGCGTCGGTATGGAACAGCACGCCCTTCTCCCGGCAGAGGGCCCCGATCTCCCGAACGGGCTGGATGGTGCCGATCTCGTTGTTGACGTACATGATGGTCACCAGGCAGGTGTCCTCCCGGATGGCGGCCCTCAGCTCCTCCAGGCGCACCAGGCCGTTTTCGTGGACCGGCAGATAGGTGACCTCGAAGCCCTGCTTTTCCAGTTTCTTCAGCGTGTGCAGTACCGCGTGGTGCTCGATGGCATCGGAAATGATGTGCTTCTTTCCCTGCTCCGCGCCCATCCGGGCTCCCTCGGTGATGGCCCAGTTGTCGGCCTCCGTGCCGCAGCCGGTGAAATAGATCTCCCGTGCCTCGGCGCCCAGGCATTTTGCTACCGTCTCCCGGGCGTCCATCAGGGCGAAGTTGGCCTCCCTCCCCTTCTGGTGGAGGGAGCTGGGGTTGCCGTACAGCTCCCCCAGGGCGGGAAGCATTGCCTCCATCGCCGTCTTGCTTACGGCGGTAGTAGCGGCGTTGTCTGCGTAAACGAACATGGCTCGCATACCTTCTTTCTTATGCCTGCCGGAATCGTTCCGGCAAAAAATCTACCCGTTCCCCATAGGGAAATAGGAATTATCTACGCGCTGTGGATGCAGGGCGGAAGAACCGTCAGCAGTTGCCCCGCAGAGCGGCGGAGGCGGCGCAGCGGGCGTCCATCCGGCGCTGCTTGTCCACCAGGTCCGCCAGGGTCACATGGTCCACCACGTTGCTGATGGCCTGGTCCACCTGCTCCCAAAGGTCCAGGGTCACGCATGCCTTGCACCGGGCGCACTGGTTGATTTCGTCGTCCATGCAGGAGACGGGGGCCAGACTGCCCTCCACGGTCCGGAGAATCAGCCCGACGGTGTAGTCCTCCGGACTTTTCACCAGCCGGTAGCCGCCCTTCGCGCCCCGGACGCTGCGCACCAGGCCCGAACGCACCAGCACGGGAATGATCTGCTCCAGATATTTCTCGCTGATGCCCCGGCTCTCCGCCACGCTCTTTACCGACAGGTTCACGCCCTCGTCCTGCATAGCCAGCTCCAGCATCAGATGCAGGGCATAGCGGCTTTTCGCGGAGATCTTCATGGCTGCATCGTCCTCTCATGGATTTCTTATATCCTATCTTAATCTAGGAATTATCTCTTGTCAAGAGGGTTTGTGAAAAAATTTTCAAAATCTGCATCCTTCCTCCCTCCGGGCGGCAGGCGGGGACGGCGTATACAAGGGCGCAAAGAAAATATAATAGGCCGGAAGCTTGCAATGGGAATGTAAATCGTATATCATATCTGAAGCAAGGCGGATTATTTCTGCGCGCTCCGTCAGGAGAGCGGCCCCGCCTCCGGAAGCGCAGGCGAAAATTTCCGCAGAGGGCGCGTTCCTATGAGGTGATCCCGGGCCCCATATTGGGCCGCAGCAGGGACCAGGACCAGTCCAGGGCGAAGGCCAGGCTGATCCCCCGGCAGAGGGCGGTCCGGACCGGCGGCGGCATCCGCGCCAGGGCGCGCCGGACCGCCGGGGTCAGGCCGTACAGAACCCACCCCGCCAGCGCGAAGCCCGCGAGACTGGCCAGGCACACCCGGCCCTGCAAATTTCCCGTCCAGCCGGCGTAGTCCCACCACCGCCGCTGGAACCGCCATTCCAGGAGCAAGGCCGTGCCGTACTCCACCCCGCCTCCCAGGACCGCTCCCGCCAGCGGCGCGGCCCATCTCCGGTCCAGCCGCTCCAGAACGGCGGCTATGACCGCGCCCCCGAAGCCGTACACCGGCAGCCAGGGGCCATGGAGCATCCCCCGGTTGACCCACTGACCGGTGGTGAGGACGGAGAACAGCGTCTCCCACACCCACCCTGCGGCGGAGAAGAGAAAAAACAGCAGCAGCCATTCCTCCGCCGCCGCTTCCCGGCGGGAGACGGACGATACCATAGACAAGCCCCCTCTTGACAGTTTACCGGATATTCTGTCTTGAGGAGCGGGAAAATATGCGAAAAGAAGGCGCAAAATATGGACAAAAAGCGAAAAAGAGATCTTCTGCTGCTGGCCGGACTCCTGCTGCTGGCCGGAGCGTTATTCCTGTTCCTGAGGCCCGGAGAGGAGGGTTCCTGGGCCGTGGTGACGGCGGACGGCAAAGAAGCCGGCCGGTATCCCCTGGCCGAGGACCGGCAGGTCACAATCGGCGCGGCGGACTACAATGTACTGGAAATCAAGGACGGCGCGGCGGCGGTGGTGGAGGCCAACTGCGGGGACCACACCTGCATCCGCACCGGACAGATTTCCCGGGAGGGGGAAGCCATCGTGTGCCTGCCCCACCGGCTGGTGGTCCGCATTGAGGGCGGGGACGAACCCCTTTTTGACGCGGACGCGGGATAGGAGGACGGCGGGATGAGGAACAAAACGGCGCGGTACGCCCTGCTGACGGCGCTTGCTATGGTCCTGAGCTGGCTGGAGAGCCTGCTGGTCTTTCCAGGGCTGCTGCCAGGGATGAAGGTGGGACTGACCAACATCGTGGTCCTGTTCGCACTGTACCGGATGGGACTGCGGGACGCGGTTTGGATCTCCCTGGCCCGGGTGCTGCTGGCATCCATGACCTTTGGCAACGCCTATTCCTTCGCCTACTCCCTGGCAGGGGCGGCCCTGAGCCTGGCAGTGATGGCTGGGCTGAAGAAATGGGACAAGTTCTCCCTGCTGGGGGTCAGCGCGGCCGGCGGGGTCTGCCACAACCTGGGGCAGCTGGCGGTAGCCGCAGCCGTACTGGAGACGGCGCGGCTGGGCTGGTATCTGCCGGCGCTGCTGGCCAGCGGCACGGCGGCGGGGGTTGTTATCGGCATTGCCGGCGGACTGGCGGTGGAGCGGGTGAGGCTCTGACCAGGCGAGGAAACCGGCGGAAAACTCAATCAGGCCGTTATTGCTTCTAAAGCGGCTCTGGACTATGATAACGACAGAGGCGCCTCTCCAACAACAAATAAACAGCATATAAGGAGTATGAAGCAATGAACATGCAAAAAGTAGGCGAGCAGATCGCGGTCCTGCGGAAGGGCAAGGGCCTGACCCAGAACGACCTGGGAGAGCGGCTGGGCGTGACGTTCCAGTCCGTCAGCAAGTGGGAGCGGGGGGAAACCCTGCCGGATACGGCCATCCTGGTGGATCTGGCGGACGTGCTGGAGACGACGGTGGACTTCATCCTCACCGGCGGGGAGCGGATCCTGCCCTTCCGAGGCAGGATCTCCGTCGGGGATATGATGGACGGCCTGCGGTGCCTGGAGAACATGGGACGGCTGCTGGGGCGGGAGAACCTGATCTACCGTCACGCCATCCGGGGCATCAACGAGGGGATGAACACGGACATCGAGGATGCCTTCGCCAGCGAATACATTTTTGAGGCCTTTGCGGCGGAGGCGGTGCTCCATCATCTGAGCGCCGGGGCCTATGTGGACCCCACAGATGTGAAGCTCCACTTCAAGCAGGAGCATTTCCGGGACATCGTCCTGGACCGCTGCGGGAAGCGCGGCATCAAGTAGCCCGGCGGTTTCGAAATCCCCGAAACCTCTGCAAACACTGTGCTCTACCGCTGGTCGGTTGACAAAAGGCGGCTGTCCGGTCCATACTGGCGGCAAGGAGGTGCTAGACATGCACGAAATCGATAAAGAAAAATTCGGCCGGTTTCTGGTCCAGCTGCGGAAGGAGAGGAGCATGACCCAGAAGGACCTGGCGGAGCGGCTGTATGTCTCCGACAAAGCTGTCTCCAAGTGGGAGCGGGGCCTGAGCCTGCCCGACATTTCCCTTCTCCAGCCCCTGTCGGAGCTGCTGGGAGTCAGCGTGACGGAGCTGCTCAGCGGGCAGTTCATCCCATCGGACCAGCCTATGACGGTGAAAGAGGTGGAGCCGCTTCTGACCGGCGCCCTGTCCATGACCGCCCAGGAGCAGGAGGCCCAGCGGGCCCACCGGCGGCAGTGGCTTCCCTGGTACCTGGGGGCGGCGGTCCTCTGGGCGGCGGAGCTGTGGGCCGTCAGGGGGACCGGGTGGCTGTGGGACGACCTGTGCGTCTCCATCTGGCTGCCGTCGGCCATGGCGGCGTGCTTCGGGGCCTACTACTGCTTTTTCGCCAAGGAGAAGCTCCCGGCGTTCTACGACCAGAACAAGATCAACTTTTACAGCGACGGGGCCCTGCGCATGAATCTCCCCGGCGTGTACTTCAATAACCGCAACTGGCCCCATATTCTCCGGGCCTGCCGGACCTGGACCTGCGTCACTATGGCGGCATGGACGGCGCTCTGCTGCGCCGCGCGTATGGTTCTGGAACCGCTGGGGGCGCCGTTTCTGTGGCTGGCGATACTGGCACTCACCCTGCTGGGCATCTTCGGCGGGTTGTTTATCCCGGTGTACGCGGCGGGGCGGAAATATGGATAAAAAAATGGGAACCATCCCAGGGAGTCCTCCCCCGATGGTTCCCATTTTCTGTGTTCAGGAGCTGCTCCAAAACGGGCCCCTGTTTTCTCCGCTCACATATGCGCCCTTGCGCATTCCCGGTACGCGTGCTTCCGCACCGCCAGGAAAAAGGCGACGTGCACCCCGCCGGTGATGAGCCAGCTGACAGGGTAGGAAAGGTACAGCATCTGGGGCGTATGGTATGTCTGAAAGATGGTGGCAACCCACAGAAGCCGTACGCCGCAGGCGCCCACCATGGAGACGATCATCGGCACGATAGAGTGCCCCAGCCCCCGCAGGACCCCAACCATTACGTCCATAACGCCGCACAGGAAGTAGGGAATGCAGATATATTTCAGCCGCAGGATGGCATGGGAGATAACCTCCTCCTTCCCAGGGGCGTAGATGGCGGCCAGCGGGTGGCCGAACACCGCCGCCAGCACGCCCAGCAGCAGTCCCGCCGCCACCACGTACGCCTGGCACAGGATCAGGGAGCGGTCCACCCGCCCACACTCCCCCGCGCCGTAGTTCTGACTGGTGAAGGTCAGGTCCGTCTGGTAAAAGGCGTTCATGGCGACGTAGACAAAGCCCTCGATATTGGCGGAGGCGGCGGAGCCGGCAATGATGGCGGTGGAGCCGAAGGAGTTGATGGAGGACTGGATCACCACGTTGGACAGGGAAAACACGATCCCCTGGAAGCCCGCCGGCAGGCCCACCCGCATGATCTGGATCATGATCCGCTTATCTATGCACAGTTTCTTCATGTCCAGGTGAAGTGGTCCCTGGTCCCTCATCAGGCAGCCCAGCACCAGGAAGGCGGAGACGGCCTGGGAAATGATGGTAGCCAGGGCCACTCCCGCCACGCTCATCTGAAAGACAATGACGAACAGCAGGTTCAGTGCCACGTTGGTCACTCCGGCGATAGCCAGGAAGTACAGCGGCCGCCGGGTATCCCCCTGGGCGCGGAGGATGGCCGCGCCGAAGTTGTACAGCATGTTCACCGGCATCCCGCAGAAGTAGATCCGCAGGTAGAGGGTCGCCAGGTCGATCACATCCGGCGTGGAGGCGGTCCAAACCAGCAGGGGCCGGGCCGCGGCCCGGCCCAACCCCAGTCT
>VSNB01000181.1 GCA_009774055.1 Clostridiales bacterium | reverse complement strand
GCCTTTATGAAATACCAGAACATTGAAACACTTAACCGGGAAATTCTGATTGAACTTGTAGACCATATCAAGGTTTATGAAAACGGCAATATCAGCGTGAAATTTAAGTTTTCTGATGAGCTCCGCCGGATTGCCGAGTACATTGAAATTAACACCACTCAAAACCCCACTGTGGCGGGCTGATTCCCGCCACAAACCTTTCTGACAGTGAGTATTCTTAAAAAGAAACATTCATACGAATGGAGAGAACGATTTGAATAGAAAACAGAAGAAAGAACAGAAGCGGCTGCTGTCCACACGGCAGCTCATGGGAATAGACCAGTTCACAGAGAACGGCCTGAAGGTTGGCCGCAGTGAACTGGTCTATTTTTTGATCCAGCCGGATAATCTCTCGGTGCTTTCAGCAGAGGGTATCCGGGGCAAGGTCATGGCCCTGACCAACCTCCTGCGGGGAACGGAGTCCGTGCGGCTGCTGGCGCTGGACTCCCGCGAGTCGTTCCAGAGCAACAAGGACTGGTACCGCCAGCGGATGGAGCAGGAACAGCTGCCCGCCCTGCGGGAGCTGCTGCGGCAGGATGCCGCACACCTGGACAAGATACAGACCTCCAACGCCTCCGCGCGGGAATTTGCGCTGGTTTTCGAGCTGGACCGCCAGAAGGAGGAGCCCTCCCGCAGCCAGATTGCGCGGCTGGAGAGGAGCATCCGGGATCAGGGGTTCCGGGTGCGGCAGGCAAACCGGCAGGACCTCATGCGGCTGCTGGCCGTCTACTACCAGCAAGATGTGACCACGGATGTCTTTGACAATATCGACGGAGAAAGGTGGGCAGATGCAGATGCCTAAGAAATCGCAGAAGAAAAAGGGAAAACCGATGCCGGAGCCTCTGCCCAAGGACTTCCTGGACATGATCGCCCCGGCTGCGGTGAAATTCAACACGGACCACTTCATCCTGGGCAATGCGTACCACTGCGTCATGGCAGTGCGGGGCTACTCCACCATTACCGAGGAGCTGGCGCTCCTGAGCCATCTGGGAGAGCGCAGCAACGTAAATATCACCATTTATACCCGGCGCGTCACCGGTACGGAGGAGCAGAAGATCATCCAGAACGCCAGCAACCGCAGCCGTTTCGAGCGCAGCAACACCAACGACATGAAGCAGAGCGTCACAGCGGAGGCCAACCTCCAGGACGTGGCCGCGCTGGTGACCGCCATGCACCGCAACCGGGAACCGCTGGATCACAGCGCGGTGTATCTGGATCTGGCGGCAAAGGATCTGGAAAGCCTCCGCGCCCTGCGGGACGAGGTGACCAGCGAGCTGGTGCGCGCCAAGATTGCCGTAGACCGGCTCCTGCTCAAACAGAGAGAGGGGTTTCTCTGCGCCAATCCGGCAGGGCGCAATGTCCTCGGAACGCAGTTCGAGCGGGTGCTGCCCGCGTCCTCCGTGGCGAATCTCTATCCCAACAACTACTCCGGAAAGACGGACCCGCAGGGCTTTTACATCGGCAAGGACAAGTACGGCAGCAATATCATCGTAGACCTGGACCGCCGTGCGGAGGACAAGACCAACGCCAGTATGCTCATCCTGGGCAACTCCGGCCAGGGCAAGAGCTTCCTGCTGAAGCTGCTGGTCTGGGAATATATTGGGGCCGTACTGGGAGTACGATCCTGCGTGGCTTGGACGGAGTGGGCGGCTGAATACTTCGGCGTGCCCCAAAGGCGGCGTAGAATCTTCGCTGTCACAGATTTTGCAGGCTTCCGTCCCATCCAAATACTATTTGGGCAGGACTGCCTGCCAGGGTATCATCTTGTAATCATTTTGTGGGACACGCTTGGCAATGGCATGTTTTACCTGCTCCCGCTGCGCATTGCGGGGTTCTTATCATCTTGCTACCATATGGATTTGCGCTATGAAATTTATTCATAACAATATGAAAAACTGAGACTACCCAAACCGGCATATCAGCGCTATAATTAAGAAAATAAAAAGAGCGTTACAGACAAGAATACGAGGGCGAAAATGCTGGATATTTCTGTAAAACAAATGAAATACGCAGTTGAGATTGCACACTGCGGATCTATCAACCAAGCGACGCAGAATCTCTATGTCACGCAGTCCAGCCTCAGCAAGGCTATGAAAGAATTAGAGAATGTGCTGGGGTATGCTGTATTTCAGCGGGGGCCTGCCGGAACGACGGTGACGGAGGAAGGCCGTGAGTTCCTGCAGACGGCGGAAAAAATCGTGTATCAGCTGGAACTCCTCGAGCGTCAGACCTGTCTGAGGAAAGAGCAGCGGGCGTCCATAAAAGTTTCGATCCCGCGGGCGACCTATATCACATACGCATTTACGAAGTTTTTTCAGCAAATCCAGAACATGGATGAAATTCAAATCAACTTCTCCGAAACCAATTCTAAGGAGGCGGTGGAAAATATACTTTACCATGGCTTTCATTTTGGGATTATCCGCTATCCCGATATATTGGAGAAGAACACGATTCAAATGCTCCAGCAGAAGAAGCTCCTTTTTCGGCAGATCTGGACGTTTAATTATATGCTTCTCGTTTCCCAAAAGTCAGCGCTGGCCTTCTGGCCCGAAATCCATCCCAGCGACCTGAAGGGATATACGGAGTTGTTGCATGGCGATGTCAGCGATGCATATTTACCGGAGCACGCAGAAATTTCCGACGGGGAACAACAAGGAAAGCGGATCTACTTGTATGAGCGGGGAAGTCAATTTGATTTCCTCAGCAATGTACCAACAACGTATATGTGGGTTTCGCCTCTGCCGGAGAGGGTGCTGAAACAGCATGAGCTGGTGCAGATTCCTTGCCCGGACAACCGTCATCGATATAATGATGTCCTTATATATCATGAAGATCATCCTTTTACGGGATATGGGGAAAAGTTTTATAACATCCTGCTGCAAACGAAGGATGAAATTGAAAAATCATTGATCCGTTCCAACAATTAGCACATTCTATAGGAAGAAGATGTCGTATATGGAAGAAGAAAAAACGGTTACCCTGCGCCCTGTTTTGGCACTGCATGGCTATGCGGTCGATTTTTCTCAGGGCCCTGGAAAGACGGCCTACCGGTTTTATGTAAAGTCGGGAGAAATCGAGATCCACCATCACAGTTATGACGGGATTGCGGGATTCTGGTGCTTGCCGCCGGAATCTGGGGACGATGAAATGAAGGTACTCCACACCGGCGATGAAGTCGAGATCACCTTTAACAGCGGTATTCACGACTGTGAGCCGGATTACATAGTGGTCACGAACCATCACTATGGGAAGTCCGCCGTTTTCTCCTATAGCAAAGTAAAGGAAACGGCATAAGAAGGCAGCGCTGCCGGAAAACTGAAATGTCAAAACCCGTGATGCAGCCAGAAAATGATTGCATCGCGGGTTGCTTCATCTCTAAAACGACAGCTGGAGGGAATGCAGCATCATCTTCCTGTCGTTTCCAGCTACTTCCACCACCCCTTCCTTTTCTATTTTTGTCCGCTGAAGCAAAACATCACTATCACCGAAAACGCGGACCTTGTTCTGGCTTTCTGGGATGGACTGTCACGCGGGACAAAATATGTGATCGACAACTGCAAGAAACGAAATATTCCTGTAGAAATTCATTTACTCAATAAATAACTGGGGGTGTTTTTCATCTTTATCTATCCCGACAATCTGACCGCAAAACCAACATTATGGCTGTGGGAGCTGAAAGATCTGGCGGTGGTAGGCGTGGGACTTCTTCTCTCTGTCCTGGCGCTGGCCGCCCTGGGGTTCTTGCTGCCGCTGGTGCTGACTGTGCTTTATGCGTTCCTCAGCATCCGTATGGAGGATGCCAGTATTCTGGACTTCCTGCGCAACGCGGTCTGTTTCCTTTTCCTGCATCAACAGTACTACGAATGGAGAGAACGATTTGAATAGAAAACAGAAGAAAGAACAAAAGCGGCTGCTGTCCACACGGCAGCTCATGGGAATAGACCAGTTCACAGAGAACGGCCTGAAGGTTGGCCGCAGTGAACTGGTCTATTTTTTGATCCAGCCGGATAATCTCTCGGTGCTTTCAGCAGAGGGTATCCGGGGCAAGGTCATGGCCCTGACCAACCTCCTGCGGGGAACGGAGTCCGTGCGGCTGCTGGCGCTGGACTCCCGCGAGTCGTTCCAGAGCAACAAGGACTGGTACCGCCAGCGGATGGAGCAGGAACAGCTGCCCGCCCTGCGGGAGCTGCTGCGGCAGGATGCCGCACACCTGGACAAGATACAGACCTCCAACGCCTCCGCGCGGGAATTTGCGCTGGTTTTCGAGCTGGACCGCCAGAAGGAGGAGCCCTCCCGCAGCCAGATTGCGCGGCTGGAGAGGAGCATCCGGGATCAGGGGTTCCGGGTGCGGCAGGCAAACCGGCAGGACCTCATGCGGCTGCTGGCCGTCTACTACCAGCAAGATGTGACCACGGATGTCTTTGACAATATCGACGGAGAAAGGTGGGCAGATGCAGATGCCTAAGAAATCGCAGAAGAAAAAGGGAAAACCGATGCCGGAGCCTCTGCCCAAGGACTTCCTGGACATGATCGCCCCGGCTGCGGTGAAATTCAACACGGACCACTTCATCCTGGGCAATGCGTACCACTGCGTCATGGCAGTGCGGGGCTACTCCACCATTACCGAGGAGCTGGCGCTCCTGAGCCATCTGGGAGAGCGCAGCAACGTAAATATCACCATTTATACCCGGCGCGTCACCGGTACGGAGGAGCAGAAGATCATCCAGAACGCCAGCAACCGCAGCCGTTTCGAGCGCAGCAACACCAACGACATGAAGCAGAGCGTCACAGCGGAGGCCAACCTCCAGGACGTGGCCGCGCTGGTGACCGCCATGCACCGCAACCGGGAACCGCTGGATCACAGCGCGGTGTATCTGGATCTGGCGGCAAAGGATCTGGAAAGCCTCCGCGCCCTGCGGGACGAGGTGACCAGCGAGCTGGTGCGCGCCAAGATTGCCGTAGACCGGCTCCTGCTCAAACAGAGAGAGGGGTTTCTCTGCGCCAATCCGGCAGGGCGCAATGTCCTCGGAACGCAGTTCGAGCGGGTGCTGCCCGCGTCCTCCGTGGCGAATCTCTATCCCAACAACTACTCCGGAAAGACGGACCCGCAGGGCTTTTACATCGGCAAGGACAAGTACGGCAGCAATATCATCGTAGACCTGGACCGCCGTGCGGAGGACAAGACCAACGCCAGTATGCTCATCCTGGGCAACTCCGGCCAGGGCAAGAGCTTCCTGCTGAAGCTGCTGGTCTGCAATCTGCTGGAGGCCGGTAAATCGGTGATCTGCTTGGACCCGGAGCATGAGATGGGGGACCTGTGCGCCAATCTGGGCGGCTGCTTTGTTGACCTCATGACAGGCCAGTACCGTATCAACCCCTTGGAACCCAAGGTGTGGAATGTGGATGGAGAGGACGATCCGGAAGCTCCCGCCGCCTTCCGGGAGCACTCCCGGCTGAGCCAGCACATTTCCTTCCTGAAGGACTTTTTCCGCGCTTATAAGGATTTCACGGACCGCCACATCGACACCATTGAGCTGATGCTGGAGAAGATGTATGAGAAATTCGGCATCAACAACCGCACAGATTTCTCCCGGCTGCGCCCTGTGGACTATCCCATCCTCTCCGATTTGTATAAGGTGATCGAGGACGCCTACCAGCACTACGAAGACGAGAAAAACCCGCTGTATCCCAGGGAACTGCTTCAGGAAGTGCTGCTGGGACTGCACTCCATGTGTAAGGGTGCGGAGAGCAAATTTTTTAACGGCCCCACCAACATCACATCCAGCCGCTTTCTGGTGTTCGGCGTGAAGGGATTGCTCCAGGCCAGCGGGAACGTGAAGAACGCCATGCTGTTCAACGTCCTGTCCTATCTCAGTGACAAGCTGCTGACCGAGGGCAACACGGTGGCGTCAATAGACGAGCTGTACCTGTTTCTCTCCAATCCCACCACCATCGAGTACATCCGTAACTTCATGAAGCGGGTGCGGAAGAAGGAGTCCGCCGTGCTGCTGGCAAGCCAGAACATCGAGGACTTCGCTCTGCCCGGTATAGCCGAGATGACAAAGCCCCTGTTTTCCATCCCCACCCATCAATTTCTGTTCAACGCCGGTTCTATTGACCGGCGCTTTTTTATGGACAATTTGCAGCTGGAGGAGTCGGAGTACGAGCTGATCCGCTTCCCGCAGCAGGGCGTCTGTGTCTACAAATGCGGCAATGAGCGGTATCTGCTGCAGGTTATTGCGCCGGAGTATAAGAGCCTGTTTAAAAACTTTTGACAAGAACGACCTCCAGGTAGATAATAAGGAAAAACAGGCAGGAGCTGAGGA
>VSNB01000180.1 GCA_009774055.1 Clostridiales bacterium | reverse complement strand
GCGGTGGGCGTGCGGAAGGTCATGCGCTTCCTGCCCCCGGTGGTCACCGGGCCCATCATCATCTGTATCGGACTGACCCTGGCCCCCTCGGCGGTATCCAATGCCTCCACCTGCTGGCCCCTGGCCCTCATCGCCCTGGCCGCGATCATCGTGTTCAACATCTGGGGCAAGGGCATGTGGAAGATCATCCCCATCCTCCTGGGCGTGGTGATCTCCTATATCGCCGCCATCATCATGAACGCCTGCGGCATGGTCAACGCCGACGGCTCCGCCATCCTCAACTACGCCTCTATCGCGAACGCCGGCTGGGTGGGCCTCCCCCCCTTCCAGATCGCCAAGTTCGACCTCTCCGCCATCCTGGTCATGGCGCCTATCGCCATCGCCGCCATGATGGAGCACATCGGCGACATGTCCGCCATCTCCGCCACCGTGGGCGAGAACTTCATGGAGGACCCGGGCCTCCACCGCACCCTTATCGGCGACGGCCTGGCTACCACCCTGTCCGCCATGTTCGGCGGTCCCGCCAACACCACCTACGGCGAGAACACCGGCGTGCTGGTCCTTTCCCGAGTCTTTGACCCCAAGGTGATCCGGCTGGCGGCTCTGTACGCCGTGGTCCTGGGCTTTATTCCCAAGATGAGCGAGGTCATCGGCACCATGCCCTCCGCCATCGTGGGCGGCGTCAGTTTCATGCTCTACGGTATGATCTCCGCCATCGGCGTGCGGAACATCGTGGAAAACCGGGTGGACTTCACCAACTCCCGGAACCTGATCATCGCGGCGGTAATCCTGGTGTGCGGCCTGGGCTTCTCCGGCGGCCTGACCTTCTCCGTGGGCGGGACCAGCGTGACCCTCACCTCCCTGGCTATCGCCGCTATCGCGGGAATTATCCTCAACGCCATTCTCCCCGGCAACGACTACGAATTCGGCTCCAATCCCTCCGGCGACCAGAACCGTGGCATCCATCCCTGAGCCCGAGCTCAATCTGACACGCAAGCAGGCTGTGAAGCGCAACGCTTCACAGCCTGCTTCTGCGTGTCAAAAAAATGCTTTGCATCTTTTTTGAATAGGCTTCGCTCCGCGTAAAGTGTTTTTCCCACGTACACGCCGCGGGAAAAACGATTGAATTTCTTTGCCGCCTGCGGGCGGCAAACTCCTGCGGAGGGCTTTTTTGCAGTCTGCTTTTTATAATTGCGGCGCAAGCTGCAGCAGCCGGCACCCGTGGGGCTCTATCCGGACGCGCAGCGCATCCCCGCCGCAGTCCAGGTGCTCCCCCGTCCACAGATCCGCCGCGTAAGCCGCCGCCGGCGCATCCAAGGCATCCCACAGCGCGCTGATCTCCCGCTCCTCGTCAGACAGGTTGAACAGCGCCGCGCACACGGAGTCGTCCGCCGGGTCCCGGGATACCCACACGGCCTGCCGTTCATCCCGGCTGGCTTGCCGCCGCTTCCGGGCCGGATCCAGCAGGGACAGGACCTCCCGGTTGGTCAGCAGGGACATCGTCCAGTCGTCCAGCCTGGTCAGTTCCGCCCCCAGCATCAGCGGCGAGCCGAAGATGCACCACAGGGTCATCATGGTCCGCTGCTCGGCCCTGGTAAACCGGCAGGCATACTCCCCCTGGAAGCCGCCGCCCAGCTTCCCCAGGGGCAGCATGTCGCAGTCCGGCCAGCAGCCGGGCTCCACATGGTCCTGCCACAGCTCGCAACGGCGGAACATGGCCGCAAGGTGCCGCCACTCGTCCCAGAAATCGTCGGTGATCCGCCACATGTTGGCGTAGGTCTTGTAGTGCCACGCCTGCTCAATCAGCGCAGGACCTGGAGACAGGGACAGGACCATGGGCCTTCCTTGCTTCCCGATGGCCCGGGAGAGCATCTCGATCTCATGGCGGCCCACGTAAGCGCCCTCACCGCTCTCGTTCCAGTTATTGGTGTTGCAGATGTCGTCGCACTTGATGAAATCCACGCCCCAGGAGGCGTACAGCGCAATGATGGAATCATAGTACGCCTGCCCGGCCCCGCAGTCCCGGAGGCCGTACATATCCGGGTTCCAGCGGCAAACGGAGGACGGATCCGCCGCCCTATCCGCCGTGACCTCGCTGCCCAGGATCGCCCCGTGGTGGTGGGCGGCGATGCGGGGAATGCCCCGCATGATGTGGATGCCGAATTTCAGGCCCAGACTGTGGACGTAGTCCGCCAGCGGCTTGAACCCCGCGCCGCCCGCGCTGCTGGGGAACCGCTCCGGGTCCGGCAGCAGCCGGGAGTACCGGTCCATCTCCACCTCGCCGAAGGGAATATACTGGTACGTCTCCCGCATGGTCCCGGCCTTATGGGCGTACCACTGGATATCCACCACCACGTATTCCCAGCCGAAGGGCTTCAGTTTTTCCGCCAGGACGGCGGCGTTGGCCCTCACCTGTTCCTCGGTAACGGCGGTGTTGTAGTAGTCGTAGCTGTTCCACCCCATGGGCGGGACGGGGGCGAAGGTATCCTTTCTTCTCATAGCGTCTCCAGG
Organism: Clostridiales bacterium; assembly: GCA_009774055.1. Classification (GTDB taxonomy): domain Bacteria; phylum Bacillota; class Clostridia; order Oscillospirales; family Oscillospiraceae; genus Pelethomonas. The sequence goes on along the minus strand of VSNB01000180.1, from coordinate 3,907 downwards.
TTTCCGATCCCGTAGGAGATCTGCAGCAGCACCGGGTCGCACTGGGTGGGGGCCAGCTGCAGAAGCCGCTTCCCATCCTCCACGGCGCACATGCCCATGCTCCATCCCGCCTGGTGAATGCGGGCGTCATAGCTCACCAGCATGGGGACCCGCTCCCAGGGCCCCTCCCCCAGGTGATAGTTCACCAGGAAATCCCCGGGGTCCCGCAGGCCCAGTTCCCCGCTGTCCCGCTTGCCGGAGACGATGATGGTCCCGTTCTCCCCTCCCTGGGGCACCCACAGGCAGTAGGGCATGTTCCCCAGATACATGCCGTCCGCCGTTTCAATCCGCTTTCCCCAGTACGCCGGGTCGCCCCAGTCCACACCGTCTTTTGAGAACCGGCAGTACACGTCGCAGGTGGGCGCGTCCCCCGGCTCCTTGCAGAGGGCGAAACACACGATCTCATAGCACATAAAGTACCGCCCGTCAGGCAGGCGGGTGACAATGGCCATCCCCGGCCGCTGCTCTCCGTCGGGAATGGCGCAGACCACCCTCCGCTCCCCCCAGGTCCTGCCGCCGTCCTTGGATACCGTCAGGGCCAGGGTCTGGTTGAACCGCCGGTCCGTGTGGGGCCGCTCATCGGTGTAGACCGCCGTCAGGTCCCCGTTGGCGTTGAGATAGAGGAACGGCTCCCACACCGGCCCCAGGGCCTCCCAGTTCCGCTCAATGGGCGGGCCCCCGGCGCAGATGGAGGAACGGCACTCCCAGGTCTTCCCCTGGTCCTGGCTGGCGAACAGCAGCAGCTCCGTCGTCTCAAAGCTCAGAGGGATGGAGTTGCCCGTCAGCAGCAGCGTCCCGGCGGGAAGGTCCGCCACGTCCCGGTCCAGCTCCAGCAGCATGGGCTGAAAGCGCATGCCGTGTCCGTTTTTGGTGTCCTCCACCTGGCTGTAATACGCCCAGGTCCTGCCGTGGTCCCGGCTGGCGTAGATGGGGAACACCGGGGGCTCCTTCAGCGTATAATGGTCGAATACCGCCAACACCAGCCCGTTCCGCTCCCCCGCGTGGTGCAGCTCCACGGGTCTGGGATACAGCACACCGCCGCCGTTGTCGTAAATCTCCTCCCGCCGGGGGCTGTAGACCACGCCGGCGTACTCCTTTTTCAGCTTCAGCGCCATAAAATCTCTCCTTCTTGATCCAGGAAGGGCCCCGTATGATCCCACCTGTGAACCGATACGGAGCCCTCCCCCACTCATATTACCATTTCTTATAGGGACATTTCCCCCGCTTGGAGGCCGCCCGCAGCTCCACGTAGCACCCGCAGGCCGTACACGTCCCTGCCTCCAGATAATCGCATGCCTTGCATGCCTCCAGACGCTTGGCGTACTGGTCCTCCGGCGTGCGCTCCCGCTGGGGCGTGCGTTCGATGTGGTCCTTCAGGGTCCGGACGTACGCCGCCTCGTCGAACTCCTCCAGCAGGCACCTCCGGCACCGGCGCTCCATCAGCCCAGGCGCACCGACGCCACACCGCAGGGCGGCAGGACCAGCTCCACGCCGTCCCCGTCCAGCGTCAGGGACAGGGGCCGCTCCACCACGGCCTCCGGGTTGTCAAAGGTATTGTGGGCGCGGGCCCCTCCGGCCAGCAGGACGCCGGAGGCCTTCTCCGGCCTGCTTGCCTTCAACGACAGGCGTACCGTCTGGCTCTCGGTCATGGACAGGTTGGCCGCCGTCACGGTGATTCCGCCGCTCTCCATTTTCGAGGCGGACGCCTGCACTGCGGGCATCTGCTTCCCGCCCACGGTTCCAATGCCCTCGGCCGTTACCGGCAGGACCTGGGCCCCCTGGTGATCCCGATACATGCGGAACACGTGCCAGGTGGGGGTCTTAACCATCTTCTCCCCCTCGGTGAGGAGCACCGCCTGGAGCACGTTCACCATCTGGGCGATGCAGGCCATCTTCACCCGGTCGCAGTGGTTATTGAAGATGTTCAGTGTCACCGCCGCGATCACGGCGTCCCGCATGGTGCTCTGCTGGTACAGGAAGCCCGGATTGGTGCCCGGCTCCACATCGTACCAGCTGCCCCACTCGTCCACGATCAGGCCGATCTTCTTCTCCGGGTCGTACTTGTCCATGACGTCCCCGTGGAGGCGGATCAGCTCCTCCATGTAGAGGGCCTTCTCCATAGTGGTATACCACTCCTCCTCGGTGAAGTCCGTGGCGCTGCCCTTGTTCTGCCAGCCGCCGGGATGGACGTAGTAATGGAGGCTCAGGCCATCCATGAACCCGTGGGCGCCCTCGGGGTGGGGGTGGGCAAAGCAGGTTTTGAGCACCTTCTTCGTCCATTTCAGATCGTCCACATTGGGGCCGCCGCAGATCTTCCGGATCGGCGCGTCGTGGCGATACTGGCGGACGTAGGTCTGATACCGCCGGTAGAGGTTGGCGTAATAGGCCGGCGTCATGTTGCCGCCGCAGCCCCAGTTCTCGTTGCCCACGCCGAAGTAATCCACCCGCCAGGGGGCTTTATGCCCGTTGGCCTCCCGGAGCTGTGCCATGGGGGACACGCCGTCGAAGGTCATGTACTCCACCCACTCGCTCATTTCCTGGACGGTGCCGCTGCCCACGTTGCCGTTGACGTAGGTCTTGCACCCCAGCTGGCGGCAGAGCTCGAAAAACTCGTGGGTACCGAAGGAGTTGTCCTCCACCACCCCTCCCCAGTGGGTGTTGACCATCCGCTTGCGGCCCTCCAGGGGCCCGACACCGTCCTTCCAGTGGTACTCGTCGGCGAAGCACCCGCCGGGCCACCGGAGCACCGGCACCCGGATCTCCTTCAAAGCCTCCACCACGTCGCAGCGCATGCCGTTGACGTTGGGGATGCCGCTGTCCGGCTTTACAAAAATACCCTCGTAGATGCACCGGCCCAGGTGCTCGGAGAAGTGTCCGTAAATCTCCGGGGCGATGCGGCCAAGGGGCCTGGTTTCGTCAATATGGATCGTCGCCATAGGCGTTCCTCCTAAAATCTTCAGCCGCGCCGCTTCCGGCGCAGGTTCTCAGTCTCTTCTCTCCCACTCGTTGTCATAGCACTCCCGGAACCTGGCCGAGAAGGCCGGGGGCTCTCCGTGGGCGTACAGGTGGGAAATGTCGCCGAACGCGCTCATGCGGAAGGAGGCGACGCCCCTCCGCCGCTCCTCCGTCACCACGGTGGTTACGGAGGCCGGGGCAGCGCAGGTCCCGTGCCAGAGAGCCATGGGGGAGATATTCAGCAGATGGCTGAGGATCACGCACTCCACGCCGAAATGGCAGAAAAACAGGATGGCGTCGCTGCTGGGCCGGACGGCCTCGTAGCAGCGTCCTCGCCGCCGGTAGCCGTGGCGCTCCAGCAGGGCGTCCAGGTTCTCCGCCACCCAGGCATACTCCCGGCCCACATGGCCTTCCCGCATGATCTCCGTCTCGGACCACGCCTCCGGCAGGAAATACTTCTCCTCCGCCGTCCAGTCCTGGGGCAGCCAGTCCCAGCACACCTTCCTCTTGTCCGGCAGATCGGGCCGGAGGATGGGGGCATTGAATTCCCGCAGCCACGGGCACTCCTCCGCCGTCCGTCCCAGCCTTTTGAGCGTCAGCGAGGCGGTATCCTTCGCCCGGTCCAGGGGAGAGACGTAAAACGCCGCAATGTCCGTTTCCGCCAGACGCTCGGCCAGATATTCCGCCTCCCGCCAGCCCTTTTCCGTCAGAGAGTCAATTTCATAATCGGGGTCGCCGTGCCGCACAATCAGCAGCTTCAAAATAATCCGCTCCTTTCCTGATGGCAGTGTTTTCCGCCGCCTATTGTAGCACGCCGCTCCACGCCGCGCAACCGGGAATTTCCCCCCGGATTACCGCGCCTTCACCCCGCTGCCCCATACGCACATGCCGGTTTCATCATCCAGGGCGGTGA
>VSNB01000018.1 GCA_009774055.1 Clostridiales bacterium | reverse complement strand
GATGTGGCCGTCGCAGAATCGTTGCTTCTTTTCGCTCGCGCGAAAAGAAGGCCCCGCCGCCGGCGAGGCGGCAAAAAGCCCCCCGCCCTGCAGAGGCGGTACGAAACAATCTTCAACGAAGAAAGAAGAAAGGAGCGGCCGCGGCCCCCAGGGCCGCAGATTAAAGGTCGTGCCACCGCGCAGCGGCGGCAATTAAAGCTTCGTAATGTGCGCCCCAGCCACCTTGAGCATCAACTTCTTAGTACCGACGCTATCGAAAGCCACCTCAATCAAAGCGTCATTCCCCATGGGCCGAATGGACAAAACCATCCCCTGCCCAAAGGTCCGGTGGGAAATCATATCCCCCTTCTCCAAATGCAGCAAGCCGGAAGACCCAGACCCGGCGGGGGCCGTGTACCCCGGGTCCCGCCGGGGACGGGGCGGACGCCCTGTCCCGAAGGACGGCCTCTGGCTTTGGTTCTGACTCTGGCCGCCGTCTCCCGCAAGGGAGCCGACAGTTGCCTCCTCCTCTCCCCAGCGGCTGGCGGAGCGGGGCTCCGTCTTTCCCTGCCAGTCGATGGGCTCCGCCGGAAGCTCCTCCAGAAACCGGGAGGGCAGATTGTTGCTGGTACGGCCGTAGAGCATCCGCTGGCGGGCGGTGGTCATTGTCAGCCGCTCCCGGGCCCGGGTCATAGCCACATAGCACAGCCGGCGCTCCTCCTCCATCTCCTCACTCTCCCCTGTGGCCCGGCCGCTGGGGAAAACGCCTTCCTCCATGCCCACTACGTACACGTTGGGGAATTCCAGCCCCTTGGCGGAGTGCATGGTCATGAGGGACACGCAGTTATCGCTGTCGACCGAATCGTCCAGGTCCGTATATAACGCCACACTGTCCAGAAAGCCCGCCAGAGAGGCAATATCCGGATCCCCCTCCAGGAAGCCAATGATACTGGAGCGCAGCTCCTGCACGTTCTCGATACGGCCCCGGCTTTCCATATCGTTCTTCTCCTCCAGTACCTTGATGTACTGGCTCTTCTCACAGACCGCGTCGTACAAATCGGGCAGTTCCAGTGTCTCTTCCTGCTCCCGCAGTTCCTGTATCATCGCTGTGAAGCTCTTTAGCTTGCCAGCCACGGACTTAAGGGTAGGATACTCGTCCGCACGGCACATGACCTCCCAGAGGCTCTTTCCCTCGCTGACGGCCAGCTGGGCGGCCTTGTCCACGGTGGCGCCGCCAATCCCCCGTGTGGGTACGTTGATGATCCGCCTCAGCCGCAGATCGTCCATGGGATTGTTGATGACGCACAGGTACGCCAGCATGTCCTTGACCTCCGCACGGTCGAAAAACTTCATGCCGCCGTATACCCGGTAGGGAATGCCGTTGCGCTTGAGGGCCATTTCCAGCGCGTTGGACTGGGCGTTCATCCGGTAGAGGATGGCATTATCCTTCCAGCTCTCTCCCCGGCCGTAGCTCTCCAGAATTTTGCCCGCAACAAAGTTGGCCTCGTCGGATTCGTTGAATATGGTCTTGACCAGCACCTTGTCCCCCGGTCCGGATTCGGTCCAGAGGGTCTTGCCCTTGCGCCCGGTATTGTTCCGGATCACCGTGTTGGCCGCGTCCAGGATATTCTGTGTGGAGCGGTAGTTCTGCTCCAAGCGGATAGTGCGGCACTGGTCATACTGCTTCTCAAAGCTCAAAATGTTCTCAATATTGGCCCCTCGGAAGCGGTAAATGGACTGGTCGTCGTCTCCCACCACGCAGATGTTCTCATACCCGCCCGCCAGCAGCCGGGCCAGCAGGTATTGCAGGTGGTTGGTGTCCTGGTACTCGTCGATGAGCACATACCGGAACTTCCGCTGGTAGAAGGACCGCACCTCCTCGTCCTTCTGCAGCAGATGGACGGTGTGGAGGATGATATCATCGAAGTCCATGGCGTTGGCCTCCCGGAGGCGGCGCTGGTAGCCTGCATAGATCTCCGCGATCCGGGGCATCCGCCAGTCGCGGGAGGACTTCATTTCCTGGGAAAACTGGTCCGGGGACCAGTCCTTATCCTTGGCGTTGGAGATAATGGACAGCACCGAGCGTGGCTGGAACTCCTTGTCGTTCAGCCCCAGGTCCTTCAGGATGTCTTTGATGACCCGCTTGCTGTCATCGGTGTCGTAGATCGTAAAATTGCCATCAAACCCAGCGCCCAGCTTCTCCACGTCCCGGCGCAGGATGCGGATGCAGGCGGAGTGGAAGGTGGCGGCCCAGATGTCCCGGGCGGCTGTGCCGCACATCCGCTCCAGCCGCTCCTTCAGCTCTCCGGCAGCCTTGTTGGTGAAGGTGATGGCGATCACCGACCAAGGCACGGCAGGCTCCACAGCGCACAGCCGCACAGCCTCCCCCCAGTCCTCCGGGGAAGGGTCCTCCGGGAAGCCCTCCAGAAAGGCCAGCTCCTCCTCCCCGGCCCATTCCGGGACCTCTTCGGTATCGCTGCCCCGACCGAAGGTGAGGAGATTGTCCACCCGGTTGATAAGCACGGTGGTTTTGCCGCTGCCTGCCCCAGCCAGCAGCAGCAGGGGGCCCTCCGCAGCCAGCACAGCTTCCAGCTGCCGGGGATTCATGCGATGGTAACGCCGGGCAATGACAGCCCGGCGGGCGGCTATGTAGCGCTGATGGAAATCTTGTATCATGAGTATATCCGTTCTCTCTTTCCTAAATTTTCTCAAGGTCTATTCTACTATTCTTCTGCGGCGGGGTCAACGGGAAATTTCCACTTTTCAAATCTTCCTTCGGATTGCCAATCTCTCTTTTCCGTAAATCACCGAAAACGGCGACCGCCTGCCGAAGGCGGCCGCCCGATCATCCGGAACCTGGGTTTCGCATTATCAAGCCTTTTTCAGCTTGACATAGATGCCCACAAAACAGGTATACGGCTTAATGGTGGTTTCAAAATACTCCTTATCGCCGAGGGCATATGGAGTATTGGCTGCAAGCCAGTCGGCCCACGCGGCGCCAAAGCAATCCATTTCCCACGTTTTCACCGACTCAATTCTTTCTCCGCCGCCGATCAGCTCTTTCCAACGCTTTGGGCTTTTGAACATATAGGCGTCGTCCCCCAGCCAATCGGAGAGGAGTTCCTCGGCGCGGCCTGTATACGGATCTTTCAGACCAGGGATTCCAATCAAGACCACGCCATCATCTCTCATAAACGGCAAAATCTTCTCCTGGAAAAATCCCTTACTTCCTGCAAAATAGTGATAAGAGTCGATGCTGACCAAAGCGCGAAACTGCCTTTCTTCAAAATGAAGATGGTTCGCATCCTCACAAACCGGCGTGATCCGATCTTTCACACCCCATTCGGCAAAACGTGTCCCATTGTCTTCCGCGCTTATCCACAGATCATTGGCAAAAACTCTCGCTCCGGTTTCTTTCGCAATACAAAGACTTGTCAGTCCTGTCCCGCATCCCAAGTCGAGAATCAGATCATCAGAGGCAAGCCGCAGCGGATATTTGTCCAACAGCTCCGCTAATATCCTTACGCTGTTTGGCCCCATCATCGTTTCTGTCGAAACATATTCCCTGTAATCTTCCATATTCATATGTCCCGCCTCCGTTAAACTTATAGCAATCCTCAAAAATACTGACGGCAGTTCGGCAGATACAGACGGCACATCCCTGCTGCTGGATCAACCCGTTATGTAAAGCAGCCTGGACTGACAGTTTGACACCCGCTCCTGACGTCTTCCTATTCGCCCGACATTTTCGCTTTATACTCTTCCCCCCAATTCTTCAACGCATCTAAAACCGGACGCAAGCTCTGGCCCAGCTCCGTCAATGTGTATTCAACCCGTGGCGGTACCTCCGGATAGACTGTCCTTGTCAGCAGGCCGCTCTCCTCCATCTGCCGAAGCTGGGCGGTCAATACCTTCTGGCTCACACTGCCAATGGATTTCTTCAATTCCCCAAACCGTTTTGTCCCCGGCAGCAAATCGCGGATAATCAACACCTTCCACTTGTTGCTGATCAGGGTCAGCGTTGTTTCCACTGGGCAGGCCGGCAAAATTCTCGCTTCCATCGTCATATCCTCCTGTCCATTGGTTTCTATCGCAATTGCTATAAAATGCTGTACAGCCCTATTTTACCGTATCTCCCATACTGAGGTCAAGTTGTAAGAAAAATTTTTACCATCCAGGAAAAGAGGGGACTCCTTGAAACCACACAATCGTTTCCTCTTGGTAACTGCCCAATTGTTACGCTCAGGTAACTATGCCACAAAATTGTGCGTACTTTTCAAATGGTTTTTGATGTCGTATGATGCAGACACAAGGACGGGGAACGCCCCGCCGCAAACAAACGCATCCATGGAGGTACACATCATGAACAAGAAAGACTTTACCACCGTCCGGCTGGCTCAAGGCGAAATGCACATCTATGATTTCGGCGGCGTGACGCTCCACGCCTATCAGACCGGCGACCCGCTGGCTGACGAGGTGTTTCTGGTAGAGAAGGCGGGGACGTTCGTGGCCATTGAATCCCCTTGCTTCATCAGCAGCGTGGCCGCGCTGAATGAGTATTTGTCCGGGCGGAACGTGGCCGGCGTGCTGGCGGCCTACCACGGCGCAGGCGCCTCTTTCCTGCCGGACGCCCCCAAATACGCCACTGCCAACGCCGCAGAGTATGCCCGCAGCGGCGGCGGCAAAGCCCTAATCGACCAGTTCTCCGCCGTCTTTGTCGGTGACTTCGACAGTTCCATCCACCCTATCACCCACACTCTTTCCGAGGGTGAGGCAATCATTGGCGGCATCCGGTTCGTCATTCATCAGACGGCGGAGGCTTTTGACGTGGAGATTCCCGAAATCAACGCGGTCTACACGCACATGCTGGGTCACGACTGCCACTCCATCGTAGCTGGATCCGGCCACGCTGACGCCATGATCGCCCAGCTGCAAGGCTATATCAAGGCAGGCTACGACCTGATCCTCACCTCCCACTACACCCCGGAGGATCTGAAAGACGCGGAAGCCAAGATCCGCTACCTGGAGCAACTGAAAACCATTGCCTCCTCCTGTGCCGACGGGGACGCCTTCAAAAGCGCTGTCCGGAAGCGGTTTCCGGCTTACAGCGGGGAAAATTATCTGGACATGACCACAGGGTTTTTCTTCAGCTGACGCTGTACAGGCTCTCCCTCCGGCAAAGTCTGGGGGAGGGCTGTCATTAAAATGGACCGCGCGCAGACAGGCCGCTCGCCCTCATTGGACAAGCGGCCTGTCTGTTTTTATTTTATAATTGCGCGCTAAGCCAAAGCGAAACTTACGCCTTTTCCGCCATCCCTGCGCACAGCTGGTACAAGGTTGTAACACCCATGCCGGTCGCCCCCTTGGGCTGATAAGGCTGGCTTTGCTTCCCGGAGTGGCCGGTGCCGGCGATGTCCAGGTGAATCCACGGCGTCCCCTCAGCAAAAGCCCCCAGGAACAGTCCCGCCGCGATGGCCCCGCATCCGTCGCTGGAGTTGTACAGATCCGCTACCGGACTCTCAATCAGCTGCTTGTACTCCGGATAATCCGGCATCCGCCAGAATTTCTCCCCGCTGCGGTCCGCCGCCGCCTGGAGCTCGGCGTAAAATCCATCGTCGTTGGCCATCACGCCGGCGGCCACGCCGCCCAGCATCCCTCCAATCGCACCGGTCAGAGTGGCAATGTCTACTACTTTACAGGCGTTCTCCTTCTGGATGGAGTAGGTGATCGCATCCGCCAGAATCAGCCGTCCCTCCGCATCGGTGCTCCCGATCTCAATGGTCTTGCCGGACATGGAGCCGATCACGTCGTCCGGCAGGAAGCTGGCGGGCGAGATGCGGTTTTCCACTGCGGGAATCACCGCCGTCACGTTCACCGGGACCCGGTTTTCCGCCAGGGCCAGAATCGCCCCGCACACCGCCGCGCCGCCGGCCATATCGCCCTTCATGCCCCGCATGCTCCTCTTGAGGCTGTAGCCGCCGGAGTCGAAGCACACGCCCTTGCCCACCAGGACGATGGGCGCGTCCCCCTCCTTGCCGCCGCGATAGCGCAGGACAATCAGCCGGGGCGGATTGGCGGAGCTGTCTCCCACGGCGTGGAACGCCTCCATACCCAGGGCCCTCGTCTCGTTTTCATCCAGCACCTGGGCCTCCACAGGCAGGTTCCCCACGGCGCCGGTCACAGCCTTCGCCAGCATGTCCGGCGTCAGCTTGTTGCCGGGGCGGTTCGCCAGGTCCCTGGCAAAGCAGACCCAGCGGTCCATCGCTCCGGTTTCCGCCAGGATCTTTTCGGCATCCACGCCCTCCGTTCCGGTAAGCCAGAGATCGGGGGCCTTGTCCTCCTTCTTCTCCTGCTTCCAGTTCTCCTGCCGGTAAAGTGCCAGCTCAAAGCCCTGGATCAGGGCCGCCAGCCCTTCGCCGCCCAGGGCCTCCACCGCGGGGGCGGCATCCAGCAGCGCGGCGTCTCCGCCCAGGCTCTTCACCTGTCCCGCCGCCTTGGCGGCGGCGCGGCGCAGTTCTTCCGCCGTCAGCTTTTCCTTTTCACCCAGCCGAACCAGCATCTGCCGGGGCTCATCGCCCAGCTCCAGCGTTCCCGCCTTGCCGTCCAGCTGCAGGGTCAGACGCCATTGGACGTCCTCCCCGTTCCATAATTTGACCATTTTTTATTCCTCACCTTTCCTATCAATTCATGCCGTTTCCGGCATCGCAAACATGGTTTGTTTCCCGCTCGTACATCCGGCGGTACGCCTCCCGCCGGCCCTCCTGGAATGCCTGACAGATCCGGTCCGTCACCTGCTTATCCCGCAGCCGGGCGGTGAGCAGCGGCGAAAACCGCCGCCCCTCCAGGGCCACGGCCTCCTCCACCGCCTCGTCAAAGCTCATTTCGATTCCCGAGCTGGCCTGTCCCGAGCCCGTCACATTCTCCAGCCAGTCCATCAGCCCCACCACATCCACCATCTGCCGCCCCGGACACTCCAGCCGCCGGTAAGCGGCGGGGTAGCCGTAGGCGGAGCCGTCATACCAGGCGTGGTGGCCCAGGGCGGCGGCGGCATAGGGCCGGGTAGAGGCCCGCTCCCTCAGCATGGACTCCCCCACCATCGTGTGCAGGCGGGCCACCTCGTATTCCTCCTCCAGCCACTGGCGGCCGGTCTGGGCAAAAAACTGCAGCAGGCTCACCTTTCCCGCATCGTGGAGCAGGCCGTACTGTACGGCGGCATCCAAAATCTTCCGCCGCTTCTCCGCCGGGTCCGCCTCATCGGCGATGCCCTCCATATCGTCAAAAAAGTCCGGCTCCTCCTCCAGGATCAACGCGCACACAGCCCGGCAGGCCGCCGCCACCATCCGGGAGTGGAGGTAGAGCTCCGGCGCGAAGCGCAGCATGATCTCCTCCAGAAACGCGCCGTAGGACATCCCGCCGCCCGTCTCGATATAGGTGCAGCTCAGCTGCCAGAGGTAGAGGGCCAGGTTCTCCTGCTCCTCGGCGGGGAAGGAATCCACGTAGTCCAGCGCCCTCCGGTACAGGCCGTCCACATAGGCCGCCCTGCCGGGAATCCGCTCCGGCTCCTGCATCAGATACTGACAGTAGAAGGCCGGCAGGGATACGATGCCGTATACGCCCTCCGGCGAATGGTCCTCCGGGTCCGCCGCATCCAGCAGCTTCTCAATTTTTGCCAGCAGCCGGCCAAAATCATACAGGCCGCAGTAATACTCGATGGTACAGCAGGGGAAGGCCCACCGAAGGGTCGGCCGCTCGTGCTGGGCCTCCGCCTCCTGGATTCGCTGCTGGTAGACGATGTAAACCGACTCCATGATGCTGGCGGTATCCTCCGGAGACATGACCTTCGACTTGTCGTGGGCGATGCTGCTGGCCATCTGCTGGTGGGTCATGTAGAGATACCGCTCCCAGGGCAGGTTCGGCTCCACCTCCTGATAGTGCTCATCCTGCATAATCCGAAGGGTTTCCCGGACCAGCCGGATCTTCCCCCCCTGGGACTTGAAGGGGCCCAGAGCCATGTTGGCCCGGGAGCGCAGGATATACCCCCGGGTTTCCGTATCCTCGATCTCGTCAAAATATTTCAAATACGCCGCCGCCTCAGTGAAGCACAGGCGCATCCGGCTCACGTATTTCTCAATCAGCTCCAGATCCAGGCCAGCCAGATTGTTGCACAGCCAGTAGTACCCCATACCCAGCCAGTACAGCTCCCGGATAGTAGCGGTCCTGTCCCGCTTCAGCCGGGCCAGGCTCAGCAGCGCCTGATGAATCCGACGGAAGAGCCCCGCGTCCACGCCGCCTGCGAGTTTGGCGGCAAAGTCCTCCAGCTCCTGGACCTCCTCCTCTTTCGCCTCAAACAGGTGGTCCAGCGCCGGGACCAGGCCGCCCCGCAGCAGCTCCACGTTCCGCTTCACCTTCTGCCGGGCCAGCCCTTCTTTCTGACGCCGGCGCAGCTCATAGGCCGAGAAGGTCAGCGCCTCCGGCTTTCTTCGGTCGGCAAGCGCGGCAATCTCCTTGAGATTGGCTATGTATTCCTCTTGATATGCCTGCATACTCCGCCGTCTCCCTCCCGCTTGCGCCGCCTCAGCCAAACTGCCGGCGCAGCACGTCCTGCAGACGCTCCAGGTCCACCGGCTTGGAAAGATGCTCATTCATACCCGCCTGCCTGGACAGGCGCACATCCTCCACAAAGGCGTTGGCCGTCATGGCCACGATCCAGACGCTCTTCCCGTCGGTCCGCTCCATCGCCCGGATACGCCGGACGGCCTCATATCCGTCCATGACGGGCATCTGGATGTCCATAAATATGAGGTCGAAGTAGCCCTCCGGCGCGGCGGCGAACCGTTCCACCGCCTTCCAGCCGTTCTCCGCCGTCTCCACCTGGATGCCGGTCATCCCCAGCAGCTCCGAGGCAATCTCCAGATTCAGCTCGTTATCCTCCACCAGAAGGGCACGATAGCTCCTGTAGTCCGCGTCCCGGGACCCGGTCCCGCCGGCGTCCTCCCCTTCGCCGCAGATCAGGCGGGAGAGCGCGCCTGTCAGCCGGCTGCGAAACAGCGGACAGGGCACGAAATCGCTGACGCCGGCCCGGACGGCCCGATACTCCATCTGGGCCCAGTCCCCCTCCGACACCAGCAGGATGGGGAACTCCTTCCCCGCCAGCTGCCGCACGTGGGCCGCCGCATCCAGCGGCTGCATATCCGACAGCTCCTGGCCCAGGAGCATGGCCCAGGGCATCCGGTTCTCGTACCGGGCCTCCGTCAAGCGGGTGACGGCCTCCGTCCCGGCGGTTACCCGCACCGGCATCAGGCCGATCTCCCGCAGGCACTCCTCCAGCTGCTGCGACCGCCGGTCCTGGCTCTCCGCCACCAGCACGCATCCTCCCGCAGGCAGCGCCGCCTCCCGGTTCCCGGGGGAAACGGGCAGGGGCAGCGCCACGGTAAACCGGCTGCCCTTCCCTTCCTGACTCTCAACCTCGATCCGGCCCCCCATGCTGTCCACCAGATTCTTCACGATGGACATGCCCAGGCCGGTGCCCTCGATCTGGTTGACCGCGCCGCTGCGCACCCGCTCGAAGGGCAGGAATATCCTCTGCAGGAACTCCTCGCTCATGCCCATGCCGTTGTCCTCGCAGAGGAAGTCCAGCCAAACCCGGCCCTCTCCGGCCAGCCTCTGGGCAAAGCGGACCAGGATGGCGCCGCCTTCCTGGGTATATTTCACCGCGTTGCCGATGATGTTTACCAAAATCTGCCGCAGGCGGAGGGGGTCCCCCACCAGGTTCTCCTCCTCAATCCGGCCGATCTCGAAGGTCAGCTCCTGCCCCTTCTGCTCCGCCTGGGGGCGGAGGATCACAGCCAGATCATGAACCAGGTCCGCCAGGGAAAACCGCTCCTCACTGAGGGTCATCCTCCCGCTGTCAATCCGGGACATATCCAGGACGTCGTTGACCAGGCTCATCAAATGGGCGGAGGCCGTGCGGATCTTTTCCAGGCAGTCCTGCACCCGAGCCTTTTCGTCAATATGGCTCAGGCCAATGGCCGTCATGCCCATGATGGCGTTCATGGGCGTACGGATATCGTGAGACATGTTGGAGAGAAACCGGCTTTTGGCCTGGTTGGCGGCCTCCGCCGCCGCCAAAGCCTCCTTCATCGCCTCGTTCTCCCGCTCCAGCTCCTCAATCCGCCGGACCCGGCCGCCGTTGTCAACTGTTTCCATCCCCACGCCACGCCTCCCATCGGCTTTTTCATTCATCAGCAAATCGCGCCAAACCAGCGCAGGGTATATTGTACCATATCCTTCCGGAAAATGCCATAGCTTCCCTTGAAAAAAGCCGCCGGTTTTTTGAAGGGTCCCTGACAACAGGACGCCGGCAGGGACGATTCCCTGCCGGCGTCTGTTTTTACTTCATCTCCGTCCTGCCCAGGCGTTCCATGCCCTCTGGACCCAGCAGGGGCTCCAGCTCCTCCCAGTCCAGCGACAGTTCCACGTCCCCCATTCCGTAAGGGGCGATCTCGTAAGGGGAGTAGATGACCTTCATCCCCGCCCCGTCAAAGAGGACGGTCCCCTCGTTCCAACGGGCGATCAGATCCGGGTAATCCTGCCAGAAGGAGTCAAACGCCGGGTGCTCTTCCGCTTTTTCCAGCAGCCGCGCCGCCGCACCGGTGCGCAGCGTCTCCGGGTCATCCGCCAACTGGAGGGGGTCGATGAACTGCCCCGCCTCCAGATCGAAGAGATAGCTGACCACATAACGGTTGGGGTGGGCCCCGCCGGTGTAGCTGATGTTGTCCACCCGGATGCTGACAATTTGTCCATCCTGGACATAACCGGCCTCCGTCTCGTCGTAGTAGGCTCCGGCGGCGCTCTCAACCTCTTCAGCCAGCTCGCTCATGGTCTGGCCCGCGCCTACGGCGTCAATCATCAGGCTGTGCATCTTACTGTTGAAATTTTCTGCGGCCTGCGCCGCCGCCGTACCGTCCTCCGGGGAGAGCCTATCCTGATTGGAGACGGTAAGCATCAGCAGCTGGCAGGAATAGCGGGCCCCTACCGCCCCGTCTTCGGCGGGATACTCCTCTTGTGCCCTGGTCTGCTCAAACACATAGGCCGGCTCCTCATATGCCTTGTCCACCTCTGGCACGGAGGCGGACGCGGCCAGCCCCGCGCAGGCCGCCAGCAGCAGGATACAAGCTGCCAGTAGAGCAACAAACGGTTTCTTCATCACGTACTCCCCTTCTTCAGCCCCGCCATCACTGGCGCGGCGGCATACTCGCCCTCCGGCGCGGCCTGCCCCAGGTCGGGATAGGCCAGCGCGTACAGGTCCGTACACCGGGCCTCCTGGTCGAAGACCCGCTGGACCTCCGCTCCCAGCCGCCGGACATGGCCCGGCTTGGTAATCACCGGCAGGGACGCGGTCCGCCGCATCTCCCCCAGCAACGCTCTTCCCCGCTCGCTGGCCCCCAGGACCCGCAGGTAGGGCGGCGTCTCCCCCCGGCGCGCCTGGGGAACGCCCAGGCAGCTCTGCAGCAGCATCCGCCGGAGGCGCGCCATTGGATACCGCCGGGTTTTCGCGGCGGAGAGAATCTCTTCTATCGTCGCTCCGCTGTGGACGGCGGCATAGAAACGATGGTACAGCCCCTCATTTCCGCCGTCATAGGGGCGGAAGTCCTCCTCCCCCATCCTGCGCAGCTGGAACAGAACCGCCCGCTGGCAATTTTCCAGGCGCACCGGGGCCCGTCCGGCCTCCATTTCCCGGGAAAGGATTGCCGCGGACGCCTCCGGCAACATCGCCTTCCAGTCCCCGCCGGCAAAAATCCGGCTGCGGATGGCGGAGGCAGAGGGACAATCACTCTCCTCCCCGCTGTCGTGGCCCGCGCCCACCCGGGGCAGAGCCAAAGGCTCCATGGCGCTTCCCCGCTCCCTCAGCGCCCGCAGGTACTCCACCGCCAGGGCATTGTTGGGCCGGGACAGACACTCCGCCGCCTCTCCCGCCAGTGCCTGGACCGCCGCCTGCCGCGCGGCGGCAAAGGTCACGCCTCCGCCGGCAAACTGGCGCAGGAGCGCATGATATGCCGGGCTGTCCAGGCACTCCGCTACTGTCCGAAGGGGCTCCAGGTCCCCGCACTCGCAGCCGAAGGCCAGGTGGGTCGCCACCCCGGTTCCGTCCAGCAGGGCCGCGCCCCCCTGGGCAAACCCCTCCGCTCCGGCGGCGGACCAGGGCGTGGGCAGCTCCAGCACCAGGTCCGCTCCGCCCGCCAGGGCCATTTCCGCCCGGGCATGCTTGCCCAGAAGGGCGAAATCCCCCCGCTGGACAAAGCTGCCGCTCATACAGACCGCCACGGCGGTATCCTCCCCCAGCCGCCGGCGGATCTCTGCGATCTGCCAGGCGTGGCCCCGGTGAAAGGGGTTGTACTCCGCGATAATGCCCGCAACGGCCACAGTCCGCCTCCTCCGACAGCCGGTCCGCAAAATTTTTTAGAAAAACTTCCTAAAAATGGTTGTCTTACCGGCGCAAATAGTCTACAATATGGGATGGTATTATTCTAGCCGCCTCCCGCTGGAAAAGCAAGAGACAGGCTGGAAACAAAAAATAACAAAACAATAACAATACAAGGAGAAATGACGGATGAAAATTCTGATCATCAACGCGGGCAGCTCTTCCCTGAAGTACCAGTTCATGGAGTCCGAGGGCGGCGAGGTCTTCGCCAAGGGCCTGTGCGAGCGCATCGGCATCGATGGCCGCCTGACCCACAAGGTTCCCGGCCGCGAGGACGTGAAGCAGGACATCCCCATGCCCACCCATGGCGAGGCCATCCAGGCGGTGCTGGATATCATGGTGGACCCGGTCAAGGGCGTCATCAAGTCCACCGACGAGATCGCCGCTGTGGGCCACCGCGTCCTCCACGGCGGCATGGCCTTCACGGAGAGCTGCATCATCGATGACAAATGCATCGAGGCCATCAAGAAGTGCATCCCCCTGGGCCCCCTCCACAATCCCGCCAACCTCATGGGCATCGAGGCCTGCCAGAAGATCATGCCCAAGACCCCCCAGGTAGCCGTGTTCGACACCGCCTTCCATATGACCATGCCCTCCAAGGCGTACATCTACGCCATTCCCTACGAGTACTATGAGAAGGACGACGTCCGCCGATATGGCTTCCACGGCACCAGCCACCGCTACGTCTCCGCCCGGGCCATTGACATGCTGGGCAATCCGGAGCACAGCAAGGTGATCTGCTGCCACCTGGGCAACGGCTCCTCCCTCTCTGCCGTGGTGGACGGCAAGTGCGTGGACACCACCATGGGCCTGGGGCCCCTCGCCGGCTTCCCCATGGGCACCCGCTCCGGTGACGTGGACGCCACCATCCTGGAGTACCTCATGGGCCGGTACGGCTACGACATTAAGGAGATGCTGAACATCCTCAACAAGAAGAGCGGCGTACTGGGCATTTCCGGCGTCAGCTCCGACTTCCGGGACCTGGCCGAGGCTGCGGACAAGGGCAACGAGCGCGCGGCGCTGGCCCTGGAGAAGTTCATCTATGAGGTAAAGAAGTTTATCGGTGCCTACGCCACCGCCATGGGCGGGGTGGACGCCATCGTGTTCACCGCTGGCATCGGCGAAAACTCCATCGACCTGCGCCATCAGATCTGCGAGGGCATGGAGTACATGGGCGTGAAGATGGACGCGGAGAAGAACAACACCCGCGGCCAGGAGGTGGACGTGTCCGCCGCCGATTCCAAGGTGAAGATCTTCGTCATTCCTACCAATGAGGAACTGATGATCGCCATGGACACCGCCGCCCTCTGCAAGTAAAAACACAGCGCCGCCCTGCCCGTTTGATGAAACGGGGCGGGGCGGCGTATACTATTACTTCCGAATCGAAAGGTCGGAAGTAATATTTGCCATGTTTTGCGGTTGCCGCTGTTTACAACAGCAAGCAAAACAGCTTGAATCAAATGTATTATTTCCGAGCTTTAAGCTCGGAAATAATATAAACACATCACAAGGAGGAATCTATTATGCTGAAAAATAAGGTCGCCATCGTTACCGGCGGCACCCGGGGCATCGGGTACGCCATCGTGGAGAAATATCTGGAAAATCATGCCACAGTCATCCTGTGCGGCTCCCGGCAGGAGACAGCGGAGAAGGCCGTGGCCAAGCTGAAGGAGGCTCACCCCGACTGGCCCGTGGAGGGCATCGCCCCGGACCTGACGGACTACGCTTCCATCAAGGCCGCCTTCGACGGCGTCCGGGAGAAGTACGGCCGCATCGACATTCTGGTAAACAATGCCGGCATGTCCTCCTCCGACCCCCTCTCCGCCTATACTCCGGAGCTGTTTCACAAGGTGATGAGCCTGAACGTGGACGCGGTATTTTACTGCATCCGCGCGGTCTATGACGCCATGGAGGCCCAGGGCTCCGGCTGCATCCTCAACACCAGCAGCATGGTCAGCCGCTACGGACAGCCCAGCGGCGTGGCCTATCCCACCAGCAAGGCCGCCATCAACGGCATGACCCTCTCCCTGGCCCGGGAGCTGGGCCCCAAGGGCATCCGGGTCAACGCCGTAGCGCCGGGCATCACCAACACGGACATGATGCAGGCCGTGCCCAAGGAGGTCATTGCCCCCCTCATCAACCAGATTCCCCTGCGCCGCATCGGCGAGCCGGAGGACCTGGCCAACACCTTCCTCTTCCTGGCCAGTGACGCCGCCAGCTATATCACCGGCGAGATCATCCACGTCGGCGGCCAAGCCCGCAGCTGACCGTTTTCTCACAAAGCCCGCAGGAGGGCGGCCCCGCTGTTTCAGCGAGGCCGCGCTCCTGCCATTATTTTTCCCGCCGCCGGATGGGCAGCAGCAGATCCAGCTTGCCGTCGATGCCGTTCTCCGGCCAGCCCATGTGGGCGGAATAGACCCAGTTGAGGTGCTCCTCCAGAGCCCCGCCCATGTTCCTCTCCTCCCGGGGAGCCATGGCGGGTTCATACTGTTCGTTCCTCTCCGCCCACTGGTAGAGGAACGGCCACTCGAAGAAATCCGGAAAACTGATGGTATAGGCCGCATACAGCCCGCCGGGAAAACGCTTCTTCACCAGTGGAGCCGGCACCTCCATATCATCAGGGATGGTCACCCAAACCTCATAGCCGTAGACCGGATTCCCCTCCTCCGGGTCCGGATGGTTGAAGCCGAAATATCGGGCGTCCGGCTTTTTCAAGTACAGCCCGCTGTTTTGGATGAAGGGGGTCATCACCTCCTCCATGTGCTCCTCCGGGCGCTCTCCAATGTACTGGTACGCCGCCATTGTGGCAGGGGGCAGCATCAGAACCCGGACGCAGCCGTCCTTTTCGATCATTTCCTTTGTAACGCTCATTGCCTTTTCCTCCTTCAGCTGATGCTTTTCCATAGGGAGAAGCCGGACCAGTCGCTCCGCCTCCGGATCGTCCAGGGCCTCCATGGGATCCCCCTCCTCCGTCCGCAGCAGCTCCAGCAGGCGGAACAGCGCCTCGCGCATGGTCCGCACGGTTTCCGCGCCCTCATCCACGTCCCGCAGGCGCTCCTCCAGAATGCGGATGGCGTCCTCCCTGGTCCCCTCCATCATTTCCCGTATCTTTTTCAGCGGAATCCGGAACCTCCGCAGAATGACGATCTGCCGCACCCGCTTCACCGCCTCCTGGTCGAAAACCCGGTAAGCGTAGTTCTCCCGGCGGGTACTCGCGATCATGCCCAGCTTCTCGTAGTGCCGCAGCATCCGGGCGGATATCTGGTATTGCCTGGATACCTGGCTGATGGTCATGTACCCGTCCATTGCCTCGCCTCCTTTTCACCGTTTTTCAAGTGCGCCGACTATAGTATAAACCGCGACATCGTGTCAAAGTCAAGAGGAATCTGCAAAAAATGCCCCCTGACTTTGCAGTCAGGGGGCGATAGCTTTTTCCCGCAGGCTTCCGCCGCTTACTCAATCAGGCTCTTTCCGTCCATTTCCGGCGGGCAGGCCAGACCCATGATGTCCAGGATGGTAGGCGCAATATCCGCCAGCCGTCCGGGATGGAGCTTGGCATCGGCCCCTACCAGAATGAAGGGCACCAGGTTGGTGGTGTGGGCGGTCATGGGGGAGCCGTCATGCTTGCGCATTTCCTCGGCATTGCCGTGGTCGGCGGTAATCATGGCGATGCCGCCCATGGCCCGGGTAGCCTCCACCACCCGGCCCACGCAGGCGTCCACCGTCTCCACCGCCTTCACGGCGGCCTCGTACACGCCGGTGTGGCCCACCATGTCGCAGTTGGCGAAATTGAGGATGATCACATCGTAGTTTCCGGACTCGATGCGCTCCACGCACTTGTCGGTGACCTCCACAGCGCTCATTTCCGGCTGGAGGTCATAGGTAGCCACCTTGGGAGACGCCACCAGCACCCGGTCCTCCCCGGGGAACACAGCTTCGCTGCCGCCGTTGAAGAAGAATGTCACATGGGCGTACTTCTCCGTCTCGGCAATCCGCAGCTGGGTCATGCCCATCTTGCTGAGGTACTCGCCCAGGCCGTTCGCCACCAGATTCCGGGGGAAGGCCACCTGGACGTTGGGCATGGTGGCGTCATACTCGGTGGTACACACGTACGTCAGGGGGAAAATCTCCCGATTGAACCCGTCAAACTCCGGGTCCACAAACACGCGGGTGATCTCCCGGGCGCGGTCGGGGCGGAAATTGAAGAAAATGACGCTGTCGTTGTCGCCGATGGTGCCCTCGCTGTCGCAGACTACGGGCTCCACGAACTCGTCGGTCACATTGTTGGCATAGCTGCGGGCCACCGCGTCCACGGGGTCGCAGTTCTGCTCGCCCTGGCCGTAGACCATGGCGTCGTACGCCTGCTCCACCCGCTCCCAGCGCTTATCGCGGTCCATGGCGTAGTACCGGCCCATGACGGTGGCAATCCTGCCCACGCCGATCTCCCGGCATTTTTCCACCGTCTCGGCCACAAAATCCTTGCCGCTGGTGGGTGACACGTCCCGGCCATCCAGGAAGGCGTGGATATATACCCTCTCCAGCCCCTTCATCTTGGCCATCTTCAGCAGGGCCCACAGATGGGTGGTATGGGAGTGGACGCCGCCGTCGGAGAGCAGTCCATATAGGTGGAGGGCGCTGCCGTTTTTCAGACAGGCGTCCATGGCGGCGCAGTAGGCGGGATTTTCAAAGAAGCTCCCGTCCTCAATGGCGCGGGTAATCCGGGGCAGGTCCTGATACACCACCCGGCCGCCGCCGATATTGGTGTGGCCCACCTCGCTGTTGCCCATCTGCCCGTCGGGCAGGCCCACATCCAGCCCGGAGGCGGAGAGGGTGGTATGTCCGCACTCGGCAAAAAGGCGGTCCAGCACCGGCGTCCGGGCGTGGACGACGGCATTGCCGTCAGAGTCATCCCGAAGGCCGAAGCCATCCATAATAATCAGAGTAGTAGGTGTTTTGTTCATAATGACCTCAAATTTCTTGATCTTCCAGAGGAGCCTGCGGAAGCGCTCCCCTCTCGCGCAGGTGAGACGGTACCCGCCCAACCGGACGGGTACCGCGCAGCATTATGGCTTAGAGCCTGTATCCGCAGGCGCCGGACGCCGTCCGGCCGGGTCCCTTTCCTCCCTGCCGCACGAAAAAACCGCCAAGTATTCCTGCGATTTCTTTGTCTTGCCGGACGGAAAAATCCATCAAACGGGCCGCATCCCCCGCCTGTGAACACAGGTCTTATTCCTGGTTGGCCGCGTTGACGATGTCCACGAACTGGTCGGGCTTCAGGGACGCGCCGCCGATCAGGCCGCCGTCCACGTCGGGCTGCGCCAGCAGCTCGGCAGCGTTCTTGGGGTTCATGGAGCCGCCGTACTGGATGGTGATGGACCGGGCCACCCGCGCGCCGTACAGGTTGCGGATGGTGGCGCGGATGGCAGTGCAGACCTCGGCGGCCTGCTCAGCGGTGGCGGTGCGGCCGGTGCCGATGGCCCAAATGGGCTCGTAGGCGACCACGCACTTGCGCACCTTCTCAGGCGCTACGCCGGAAAGCGCGCTCTTCACCTGGAGGGCAATGAGCTCCAGGGTAACGCCCATATCCCTCTGCTCCAGGCTCTCGCCCACGCAGATAATGGGATGGAGCCCCACCTCCAGGGCGGCATGGACCTTCTTGTTGACGGTAACATCCGTCTCGCCGAAGTACTGGCGGCGCTCGGAGTGGCCGATAACGACATACTTCACGCCCAGATCCTTGAGCATGTCGGCGGACACCTCGCCGGTGTACGCGCCGCTGGGCTCATAGTACAGGTTCTCCGCGCCCACGGCTACCCGCATGTCCTTGAACGCCTTCAAGGCGGCGGGGATGTTGACGAAGGGCACGCACACCACGACCTCGCACCACTTGGCGCGGGGCAGCAGGGGCTTAAGCTCCTCGGCAAACTTCTTGGTGTCGGTGGCGGTTTTGTTCATCTTCCAGTTTCCGGCGATGATAGTCTTGCGGTATCTACGGTTCATGTCGATCTTTCTCCTGTTTACAATATATATTATAGTAGGCTAATGAAAATGAATCGCTTTTCCTCTGCACGTTAGCCCGCTGAAAGTATCATAGGGGCAAATGTCTGAGCCGAGCCGCCGCCCTGGGCGGACCGGAAGCCGGCGGCCCGGTGATTCCCGGGGACGGCTATTTATTTATCCAGCAGGCAGGCCACGCCCGGCAGCTCCTTGCCCTCCAGGAATTCCAGAGAGGCGCCGCCGCCGGTGGAGATGTGGGTCATCTTGTCGGCGAAGCCCAGCTGGGCCACAGCGGCCGCGCTGTCGCCGCCGCCGATGATGGTGATGGCGTCCGTCTCGGCCAGGGCCTTGGCCACGGCCCGGGTGCCCTCGGCGAAATTGGCAAACTCAAATACGCCCATGGGCCCGTTCCAGATAACGGTGCCCGCGCCCTTGACGGCGGCGGCGTACTCCTCGATGGTCTTGGGACCGATGTCCATGCCCATCATGCCGTCGGGAATGGACATGGTGTCGTGCAGCTCGGGCTGGGCATCGGCGGAGAACTCCTTGGCGCACTGGGTGTCCACAGGCAGGAGCAGCTTCACACCCTTGCCCTTGGCTTTGGCGATCATCTCGTTGCAGTAGTCCAGCCAGTCGCTCTCCAGCAGGCTGGTGCCCACGCTGCCGCCCTGGGCCTTGGCGAAGGTATAGGCCATGCCGCCGCCGATGATGATCATGTCGGCGATGTCCAGCAGGTGGTTGATGACGCCGATCTTGGAGGACACCTTGCTGCCGCCCAGGATGGCTACCAGGGGCCGCTTGGGATCAGCCAGCGCGCCGCCCATGATCTCCAGCTCCTTCTCAATGAGGAAGCCGCTGACGGCGGGCAGATAGGCCGCCACGCCGGCGGTGGAGGCATGGGCCCGGTGGACCGCGCCGAAGGCGTCGGACACGTATACGCCGTCCGCTCCGGCCAGGCCGGCCATAGCCTTTGCCAGCTCAGGATCGTTCTTGGTTTCGCCCTTCTCAAAGCGGGTGTTCTGGAGAAGCATGATCTCTCCGGGCTGCAGCGCGGCGGCCTTGGCCTGAGCGTCGGGGCCCACCACATCGCCGGCAAGGACAACGTCCCTGCCCAGCAGCTCGCCCAGGCGCTTGGCCACAGGCTCCATGCACAGGGCCTCCAGGGTCTTCTCCCACTTCTCCTTGGTGAGGGAGGCGGGGTCCTTGCCCTTCTCGGCCTGCTTCTTCGCCCACTTGTCGAAGCTGGGCTCGGGCTTGCCAAGGTGGGAGCAGGCGATCACCGCCGCCCCCTGGTCCAGCAGATACTGAATGGTGGGCAGGGCCGCGCGGATGCGCTTGTCATCGGTGATAGCGCCGGTGGCCTTGTCCTGGGGGACGTTGAAGTCGCAGCGGAGCAGGACCTTCCTGCCCTTGACGTCAATGTCCTTGACCGTCTTTTTGTTGTAATTCATGGTTGATAATGCAGCTCCTTTCAAACGATATGGTCAAATGGTTTGATTGGCAAAAAAAGTGGCCTATGCGTGAGGGCTCCCCATCTCCCCCACCCCCAGCAGGCCGGGAAACCGGTTCTGACGAAGGGCTTCGTAGATGAGAATGGCGGCGGAGTTGGCAAGGTTCAGGCTGCGCGCCTCGTCCACCATGGGAATGCGGATGCATCTGTCCTGGTGCCGCTCCCGGAATTCCAGGGGCAGCCCCGCCGTCTCCTTGCCGAAAAAGAGCCAGCAGTCCGGTGAAAACCGGGCCTGGCTGTAGTCCCGGGGGGCCTTGGTGGTCGCCAGCCAGAGATCCCGCTCCGCCTCCGGGTGGGAAACGAACAGCTCCGCCAGTGAAGGATGCACCTCCACCTCCACCAGATGCCAGTAGTCCAGCCCCGCCCGCTTCACCGCCCGGTCTGACACGTCGAACCCAAGGGGCTCCACCAGATGCAGCCTGCTGCCGGTGGCGGCGCAGGTCCGGGCAATGTTGCCGCAGTTGGGGGGAATCTCCGGCTCCACCAGAACGATGTTCAGCACAGCTCCTCTCCCGCCTTCCCGACGGGCGTATTTCTGTCCGTCTCAAATTTAACGGAGATATTGTAAAACAAATCCTTCCTGAATTCAAGCTTTATTCACGAATTTCTTTCAGAAAATTTACCAAAATGCAGATCGGTTCTTTGTTCCCCCATGAAACTACACAATTTTCCCGCCGCAGTGCCCCAAAGCTTGTGCAAATATCCCCAAGAATGAAAATTTCTTTCAGAATGAAAATTTCCCCTTGCATAAATGGGCGCATCTGTTATAATGAGGGTAATAAAGGAAAGGGGGCTCCTTCCATGGATAACAAGAAGTGTATCGTCATCTTTCTGACCGAGGACACCGCCACGACCTACAACGGAAAACCCCTGATGCTGCAGGACGCGCTATTTTGCCCTATTTTGACCTGGTGTATGCGGGCATGGCTGAAAAAAGGCGTCCGGCGGTTTTTTGTTGTATGCGACGGCGAGCTGGTTGACGAGGTCACCGCCTGCTTCCCGGCGGAGGCCGCCGCCGTGGCGGGCACCGAGGAGGACTATCACCGGGATATCTCCGAATTTGCCCGGGGCTGCTGGGTGGAGGAGGTCCGGGAGGCCGTCATGCCCGTTGGCAGCATGATGCTCTCCTTCCGCACCATCCCCGAGCTGGTCCGCCTCCAGCAGGCGGCCAAGGAAGAGATCGCCATGTTCCACCAGCGCACCGGCGTAAAGGTGCTGGATCCCGCCAACACTTACATCGATCCCCGGGTGACCATCGGCGCGGGCACCATTCTCCTGCCGGGCACCATCCTCCGGGGAAACACGGTCATCGGGGAGAACTGCGAGATCGGCCCAAACGCCATGATTACGGACTGCGAGATCGGCAGCGGCTCCGGGGTCAACTCCTCCCAGGTCAACGAAAGCGGCCTGGGCCGGGACGGGCACGTGGGACCCTTCGCCCATATC